>CAZKJI010000046.1:11923-15362 GCA_964553005.1 uncultured Acinetobacter sp.
TGACATTCCTGAATGCCTATCAGGATATTATGGCCAAGCAGGGGCGTGAATATAAACTGATCCACAACCATCGTTCTGTGAAAGAGCTGGTGGAAGTGGTGGATGTACTGTTTCAACGGCAAATGGATTTTGGCGAGCAGGTGATCTATGACCCGATTCAGGCGGGTTCGCGTCCACATCCTGCCCTGATTGACAATGAACAGGCCAATCCCGCGCCGTTGCGCTGGTTGCAACTGCAAGAGGGCAATGAGCAAGCTACTCAAGTCGCATGGAAAATTCAAAGCTTGCTGAATCAGGCACATTTACAGCAGCTATGCCTGGATGGTGAGGTACGCAAAGCCATTTGTGAAGATGATATTGCCATTCTTTCGCGTAGCCATCGCCAACTGGATGAAGTGCAATATATATTGGAATACTTGGGAATCCGTGTCAATCGGCCCTCAAAGCGCAGTGTGTTTGATTCCAGCATTGCACAGGATGTAGGGGCCCTGCTCACGGCCTTGCTGCATCCTTATGATGAAGCCAAGCTCAAACGGGCTTTACTTAGCCGTTTATTTGGCTTTGATCTGGCTCGACTGTTGGCCTTAGAACAAAGTGCAGAAGGCTTGAGCCATTATATTCAGCAATTCGATGACATCCGTGAAATGTGGCTGAATCAGGGATTTTTGGTGGCATGGCAACGTTGTCTGAACCAGTTTGGTATCTGGCAGCAACTGGTTGCAACGCAAAGCAAGGACAATGAACGGGCAGTGGTCAATCTGCGCCATCTCACTGATATTCTGAGTCAGCATAGTGAGCATGTGCAGGGAGCGCAAAACCTCTATCACTGGTATTTAAAGCAACTCAATTCTCCAAGTGACCGTGAATGGGAACTGGAACATAAGCTTTCCAGTGAAGCTGGGGTGCAGTTGATGACCATCCACCAGTCCAAGGGTCTGGAATTTAAAATCGTCTTTTTGCTTGGAGCAAATAAAGCAGCACCAGACTCAAAAAAAGAGGCTTTAAATTTCTCAACCACAGAAATCCAGCTGCCAGAAACAGGGCAAACACGAACACAGCGTGTGGTGGCGATTGCGGATAAAAACTTTCTGCAACAGAATGAGCTGGATCAGCACCAGCAACGGGCGCAGGCTGAGCAGAACCGTTTGTGGTATGTGGCGTTGACTCGTGCCAGCCATCGGGTCTATGCGGTGTTTGAACCTGAAAAGGGTGATAAGAACAAACTGTCAGGATTGGCATTTTGGAAGAATCAGGGTGAAGCATTCCAGCATCCACATTGTCTGGATGAAGCACTGGTTTTGGAGCGACCACAGGCTTTGCATCGTCAGCAAACCCAACAAAGAATTCCACTTTCCGCACAGCCTTTACCTATGCAGCGTTTTTATGCACGGGGTAAAACCAGCTTCAGTTATCTGGCACAGCATTTAAGACACAAGGCCAGTCATGCGGATCGTCTGGCCAATATTGAGCAGAACTTTGATCAGGCGGAGGATGAGATACATGTTCGGCTGACAGCATCTGCGCCTGCCTCCCAACCCATTGCGTGGATTAAACAACACTTTCCGAGAGGAACACTGGCTGGAAATTTCCTGCATGAGATTTTTGAACAGATTGATTTTCAGCGACCTGAAACATGGGTTGAGGAAATCCGCCGCCGTTTTAAGAATACCTATCAAGGCTTATGGTTTGACTTGCTGGATCAATACCAGAATCATTTTCCAGCACAGGAAAACTCAGAGCAGCAACTATACCAATGGATTGCGGCATGGCTGGGTGAGGTATTGGCCACGCCACTGAACGACGGCTTCCAGCTACAACAGTTGCTGGCAGGACAATATCTGTCGGAATGTCCTTTCTATCTGGCTTTATCAGATCGAGTGTTGGCGATGCAGCGTGTACAGCAGCTGTTTGAGGAATATGGCATCAGCATGCCTGAATTGCTGGAGGCGAAATCTGCCCGTTACCTGAATGGTTCAATTGACTTGGTCTATTTTGATGGTCAGCGCTACCATATCGCCGATTATAAAAGCAACTATCTGGGCGCTGAACAGGCAGATTACCAGCCCAGCCAGATTGCGGACAGCATGTCGCTGTCGAGCTATTGGTTACAGGCGGCCTTGTATCTGGTGGCACTGCACCGCTACCTAAGCGTGAAACTGCAACATTACCAGATTGAGCAGCATTTGGGTGGGGCATCCTATCTGTATTTGCGTGGCATGAATGGACAGGCGCAGCAGGGCTGTCTGTACTGGAAACCTGAGGATGAATTTATCTTGCGTCTGGATGCCATCCTCGGATATTTCTCTGAGGATAAAATGGGCAAACCAATGTAGATAAAAGTTATGAATTTAGATTAAACAATAGTTTATCATGTGGATAAATGTGTTTATAACCTTGTGGACAAGCGTGTGGGTAAGTTTGAGGATAACTCTGTGGACAAACAAGTAAATGATCAGTCAGCACAAATGACATGGTTAAATATGTGGAGTAACTACCTCTCACAAGCACCATTTTCTCAATCTACTCAAACCGTTAACGCTGCACAGGTACTACAACAACTGGTTGAAGCCAGCCTACAAGGTGACAGTTGTATTGAGGTTGAGCCAAGCCAGATTGAGGTATTGTCGGATTTGGCTGTTTCCAGCGAAATCGCAACCACGCAGGTTGCCCCATGCGTCCACGATCAGCAGGGCTTGGCATTATACCGATATTGGCAACTGGAGCAACGCCTTGCCCAGCAGATTTGTCGATTAAAGCGACAAACGATTCAGGTGGTTGATACAGCACCTTATCAGCACTTGCTCAGCGATGAACACCAGCAGGCCGCCCTTAAAATGGTGATGCAGCAATGGCTGAGTATCATTACAGGGGGGCCAGGAACAGGCAAAACCTATACGCTGGCGCGTATTATTGCAGCCCTCAACCAGACCATTCCAGATATTCGTATTGCTATGGCGGCACCTACGGGCAAAGCCGCTCAACGCATGCAGGAAGCGTTGCAGAACTCTTTTAATGATCCAAAATTATTGGAATCAGGTTTAATTACAGATGAGTTGCGTAATCAAACCACGCAAACCTTGCACCGTTTACTGGGTATGGGCAATCGGCAGATCCCACGTTTTCACCAAAAGCAGCCTTTGCCCTACGATGTGATTGTGGTGGATGAAGCCTCCATGCTGGACTTGAATCTGGCAACCCTGTTGTTTGAGGCGGTCCCTGAAAACTGCCGCATTATTTTACTGGGTGATGCCAATCAGTTGGCTTCGGTGGATGTGGGTTCTGTACTGGCCGACTTGCAGCAGGTGCAGGGCTTGGCTGAAAACCGTGTCCAGTTGCAAAAAAGCCGCCGTTTTGCGGGTGAGGCAAAAATTGGACAGTTGGCAAGATTTATTCAGGCCCAGCAGCAGCCAACACAATATCCTCAGGTACTGACCAGACT
>CAZKJI010000047.1:0-15228 GCA_964553005.1 uncultured Acinetobacter sp.
AAATATCTGAAGATTAGAACAACTCTATCTTTCGTCTATTTGTGCAACAAAGCCACTCTTAAAGAATCTGGCAATAGTGTTCTTGTAGGGCATAGTTCCATTATTTCTGACAATACAATTTAAGTAAATCAATAATAGGGATGCAATATGATAAAGATTAGAAACTTTCCAGAAAATGCCCGAATTACCTTTCTCGGCTCTATTTTTAAGGATCATAAAAATAGTGAATGGAATATTCATATTGGTTTAGAAAATCACTATACCCATTTACCAGATTATGAAAAATATATGGTAAAACATGCTCGTTTTTCCAACATGCCACTATTAGCAAAAAATAGAAGATTTAATCAAACCAAAGAAATCCCCTCCTACAATGAATCGATCATCACCATTCAAATTGATGATTTTAACAATTGGAAAATAACAACAAATAAATCAGGACAGTACATATTTAGCTACATTGTGAGCGACTTAAAAGGTACATATAAGGATATTCAAATCCATTTACCACACATAGAACTGGCACGAGTTTTGTTTTTCCATAATGCTTATTTATCTAAGGCAGCTTTAGATCAAAGAAAGCTAACAACAGAATATTATATTGTCCCAGAAGAACATCAAACCATTATTCACGTTCATGAATTTTGCCGCTTTCCCCCCAATCAATATGATAGTGTTGGTATGCGTCGCCTACTGTCATGGATATTACTTGATACTGAGGCACGAGCGTCCTATGAAAGTATCTCCAAACATTTTTCGATTGAGCAAGTTAAAACTAAAACACAAACCTTTTGGAATTTCAATTTTGCACCGCCCTCACTAATAGGGGCTGAAATTACAATGAAAGTTTACTTCAGTGAAAAAAGCCAACAATATTATGTGAATGAAATCATTGGGATTGCTAATTTACCGACTGATATTTCTAATGAAGTGATTTTTTGTAGTCCAAAATTTACCGTAAAAAATAGTTATGAAAAAACAGGTGGAAACTCTGGAGGACGTAATACCTCCAACGATGATCCAACCATTGATGATGAAAAAGAAGCGGATAGTGATCGGAAAATTACCCAAATTGAATCTCCAAAAATCACTATGTCCCTTGCCAGTCCTTATGAAACAAAAAAGGCAACACTTAAACGTTCAGGTAAGAAAGGTATACCGAATCATAATGATGTTGAAATTCTACCTGATCATAGTGTGAGTACAGGTGAAGCCACGATCTTTGGTGAAATTGGCCGTGGAGAATTTGAGAATGTCCATGATGATAGTGATGACCTTGCATTTTTCATGAAAAGATTTGAAGCATTCAAAGTCATGGTTGAACAATTTGCATCACAACATCGTATTCAGCCCATCATTCATGTACATAAGCTGCCTGCGGTCAATCGTTCCAAGCTACATAGAACCCATGATGGTAATCCGAGGTGTATTATTGAAGTCCAACTTAGTTTTCAAGGCAAAAAATTTGTCATTCTGGAAATAGATACCAGCGATAATCTAAAGCCTCTTTCTACACTGATTGTCAAAATCTCAGATACAGACACATGGAACTCATATTTTCCAACTTTTCGGAAGCAAATCGTTAAACGCTCTTTACGTTGGCCAACCGCTAAATCTCTACAAGATATAGGGATAAGGAAAACCTTTAATCATCCACGAAATCTAGTTGAAATGGCTGAGTCTGATGAAGAGTTTAAAAATTGGGGGAGACGACTAGAAGATGCTTTACTGTCCTTATCCTAATGATTTCTGACTCAAATTAGGGCATATCTTTACAGGGGTATTATCCTTTTTTAAGGATTAAGCTTGATGAAAATCTTTTATTAATTTAAGCTGCTCTTAGTTTTCTAATTTTCCTTAATTTTCATGGAATTCAATTTTGCATAATGGGCGATCTCAATTCAAATCTCATGGCTTTAAGTAGTTATGCACTAGATTCCACAAAAAAGGAAGACTTATTAGATCAATACCTACAAGAAACCTTATGTCAAATGATGGATGAGTATCATAAAAATCAAACTCCTATAGACATTGATTTTAGAAAACTGATTCATTGGTTACGAGCAGGCGATCAATTAACTCATCAAATTCACCCATACCCAGCGAAGCTATTACCTCATATTGCATATTTTTTTCTTAAAGCTCATAAAAATCTTACACAAAAATTGGTACTTGATCCTTTTTGTGGGTCAGGAACTGTAGCTCTGGAAGCCTCTATACATGGATTTTTACCTCTAGTTGCTGATGCAAATCCTTTAGCACTCTTATTGACAAAAGTAAAAACCACTCCCTATTGTATAGAGAAATTGATAAGAATTAAGGAAAAAATATCTTATAAATATATAAGGTATAAGGTCGCACCTACAATAGACATAGTAAATCCTGATTTATGGTATCTACCAGAACATAAAAAACAGTTAGAAATTTTATTAAGAACTATTGAAGAAATAGTAGATCAGGAAGAAAAAGCTTTTTTTAAAATTTGTTTCTCTTCTCTTACTAAAAAAGTTAGTTTCGCTGATCCTGCGATTAGTGTTCCAGTTCGCCTAAAAACTAAAGAGAAGTTTTCCCCTACAATAAATGCACGAATTAATAAAAGGTTGGATTGGATTAAAAGTGCTAATATTATTCAAGAATTTAATATTATTGTGGATGCTAACATTGAGCGAGTAATAGAAACAAATAATAAATATCCAAATCGTTCCACTGCTAAACAAGTTGGTATTGATGCAAGATCATTATTTACCAATCTTAATGATTCAATACCAATGCCAGATAATTCTGTCCCTTTAGTCATTACATCTCCACCTTATGGAAGTGCACAAAAGTATGTCAGAGCATCTAGTCTGTCTCTAAACTGGTTAGAACTTGCTTCTCCCAAAGAACTTCGCTCTTTAGAAGAAAAATCAATTGGGAGAGAACATCTAAGAAAGACACCTTTACATTTAGAAGAAAGTAATCTGCCTGAAGATTATGTTCAGCTCCTTAAAAAAATTGCTCATAAAAATGAACTGAGAGCTAGGATTACTCAAAAGTATCTAATTGAAATGTCTCAAGTTGTTGATGAAATTGCCCGAGTGACAGCACCTAATGGGCGTGTTATATTTGTACTAGGTAATAATCAAGTTTGTGGTGAAACACTAAGAAATGATAGATTTATCATTGAATGTTTCCAAAAACATCATCTAAAACTTAAATTAATTTTAATTGATGACATTAAATCAAGAGGTTTAATGACTAAACGGAATCGAACAGCATCTGTAATTTCTCGTGAAACGGTTCTAGTTTTTGAAAAATAGAAGAGTGTATTCCATGAGTATTACTTATTGTATGTAATCAGCTTGCAGCAAACTATGGATATTTTAATTTTTTAAAGGAAGATATGTTGAGACCTGACTTTCAACCTAAATTAGAAGCCTATAAAAACCAGCTCATGAAACTTAGCTCTCATGCTTGGGATTGTGATAAGAAATGGCCAGAAATAGAACAATGGCTTAGTAATTTTACTGGTCGCTGTTTTCCAAAAGAGGAAGAATACCTATTAGCCCTGCATTTGCTTACACACTTTATCTATTTTGGTAATTCAACTATTAGAGAAATGCTTAAGGCTTGCTATGAAGAGCAATTTATTATTCCTTTAAAACAAGAAATACGTAAAGCAAATGGCGATACCACTGATATTAATTTGATCAACAGTTTATTAATTCAAGAGATCAACAAAACTCTCTTTATTGGTGCTGGGAATCCCTCTGAGAGCGGAGCACATTTGCTTTATTTTTTCAGACAAATGAATAATTTATCAAAAGAAAGGTTTTCTGACTTCTATGGAGCATTTTATAAGGATCAAATTTCAAATGAACTCCATCCACAATCAACTTTAATTAATAGGTATATTTTTTTTGACGATTTAGTTGCATCAGGTACCCAAATAACAGGCTATTTAAAAGATCGTTTGATACAAATTCGAGCTACTAATCCTTCAATCAAGCTCCAATTTATGTGTCTTTTTGCTACAACTGCTGGACTAGAAGCCCTAAATACCGTTGAAATGTTCAATGGGAATGCTCATTGCTTATTTCATTTAGATGATTCCTATAAGGTATTCAGTAAAAAATCTAGGAATTTTAAGTCACTGAGAAAACCTAGTCGTAGAAAACTTAAAAAATTCTGTCAGGTCTATTCAACATATTTAGGCTTTGAGGAGCCACATAAATTAGGCTATAAAAATTGTCAATTGATGATTGGATTTTCATATAACACCCCTGACAATACTTTGCCAATATTCTGGGCAAAACACCCAGTTTATTGGACACCAGTTTTTGCTAGATATAGCAAAATATATGCTTGAGGCAATTATGAATTCTGTAAATCCTTTTGGTTCTCTTCGCGCAGCGGAATACACGGATGAACAAATAAATCACTTATGGGTTGATTTTGAGTATGATATTAAGTCCTCTATTTTAGATTTATCAGGTGCAACACCAAAATATATTTTCGGAGGAAAGGGGTCTGGTAAAACTCATATTCTTAGATATTATTCATATCTTGTTGCTAGACAACGGCAGGATAAATTAACGGGTGTAGAAGTCTTAGAGCAGCTGGGTGCACTTACTATTTTTTATAGATGTAATCACTTTGGGGCTTCTAAATTTGATTCTTTACCTGAAAACTTGAAACAAATAATCTTTCAAGCATATGTAGAATTAACTTTGTTTGAAGCAGTGGTCGAATGTTTAATTGATATTAAAAATACTACGACTGATTTAGCTTATAATGACGAAGATTTTCTAGCCGAAATTCGTAGAAATATTGGTCATGATTCTTTAAACTTAATACAAGATCTTGATAGTTTACGAGTATGGATTTTTGAACATAGAGTTCTAATTGATAGAAACTTGAATAAATTTATTTTTATTAAAAAAGTTGAGCTTTTTGAGTCAATATTATTGATAAATAACTTATTTAGCTTTATTAAGCCTGCAATAAATATATGGTCAAATGCTTTAACCAACTTTCCTTTAGTTTTCCTTATTGATGAATTTGAAAATTTAGAAAGTAATTATCAAAGTATATTTAATGATTTTGTAAGAATGGCTAATTCATTTGTATCTTTTAGAATTGCAACTAGACCTAATGGGGTTAGAACCAACACAATTACTGGTGTAAATGAGAGTAATCTAAGTGGTCATGAATTTCTAAAGATAAATTTAGATGAAATACTTATGAGTCAAGATACTAAACACTTTATAAATAATTTTATAGTCAATCGTCTTTATAATAATCCAAATATACATGTCAAGATTAATGCCAATCAATTATTTGATTCATTAGATACAAGTGACCTATTACAAGAAGCAATACGTACTTTGGATCTTCCTATTAATAAAATTCTAAAATTAACAAAAGAAAATTTTATTAGAAGTTTTCCTAGTGATTTTCGTCAATATGCTGATTCCACTTTTTCTGTACTTTGTGATGATATAGATGAGCTTATCCTAAAAAAACTTAATATTTTAAGATTTTGCAAAGAACGTAAAAATAGTACTAATTTCTTAGAAATAGCCCAACAGATTCATTCTGAAAGCTTAATATATAGAGAAAAAGAACAACGCCGAACTGGGAAATATGCAACTTCATTCAATCACTATAAGTATGATCTATTTGCACAGATATGCTTGGATGCTAGATATAAGACAAATATCCCATATGCAGGTTTTGAAACAATTTTCAAAATGTCATCTGGAAATCCAAGAAATGTATTAAATATCTTAAATAAGATATATGAGTTGTTGTCTTTTGAAGGAAAAAGTTTTTATTCTCAAGAGAGTATCGATATTGAGACTCAAACAAAAGCAATTAATCAAGCTGCTAAATATTTTGCTGAAGAGGATTCTAATTATGGTTCTTTAAGTGACAAGGCAAAAAAAGCAATGTTTAAATTCGCTGCCTATTTAGCTACAGCAAGATATGCATTAAATATCCCTGAGAGCTCTCCTCTTGCAGCAAGCTTTAAAGATGAAGATTTAAATAGAGAAGCAAAAGAAGTCTACAATCTTGCTGTAGAATTCTCTTTAATCCAAGAAATGCCTGATCCAAGATCAGATAGGAACTCAAAACAATTACACAAACTTATTAAACTCAACCCGATGCTATCACCTTTATGGAATTTGCCTGTAGTATATCGTGGAGATCTAACTCTAAATGCTGATATTCTAAATGCTATTTTTGATCCTGAAAATACAAGCTTTGATGAACATCTGAACAGAGTTAAACGGAAATGGAATTCTATACATATAGATCAATTAGATACGAACCTTAAACAAAATGTTGGATCTACTGCTAAGTTACCAGAACAAGGGAAGTTACCATTTTGAGTATTATTGATTACGATATTTTCTATCGGGAATCACTACCAGTAGAAAATAATCCTATTAACTCGACTCCTTTCGATATCTTTATATCTGCATTCAATGCTAGTGATAGAGTAAAAGAAGTTTTTGACAAAATTAATAGCACCCAAAAATATTGGCTAATCCATCCAGAATACCAATTTTCAGATGAAGAACTAACAGAAGTTCATGCAACAAGCATAATTAAACCTATAGAATTTGGTGAACAAGATCAAGTTAGCTCTTTAATATCCTCGATAAATATTACAGATATAGAAAACACTAAAATTTGTATTGATAGTACAGGCTTTATGAGAAATGTTTTAGCTCTATTAATAATTACTCTAGGGTATCTGGGATGTAAAAAAATTAGTGTACTTTATTCTGAACCAATACAATATATTGAGAACGAAAATACTCACTTCAGTATCTCGGCTCTTAAAGTCAAAGCTTTAGATGGAACTGCTATTACAATCACAACAAATGCTAAAGACTCATTAATAATGTCTATTGGTTTTGATCATGATTTAATGTCACAAGTTGTTAATGATTATGAAAGTGCCACTTTTTATCCTTTGTATGGTTTTCCCTCT
Organism: uncultured Acinetobacter sp.; assembly: GCA_964553005.1. Classification (GTDB taxonomy): domain Bacteria; phylum Pseudomonadota; class Gammaproteobacteria; order Pseudomonadales; family Moraxellaceae; genus Acinetobacter. The sequence continues at coordinate 6,983 of CAZKJI010000047.1, forward strand.
TTAAGTGCTGATATGTTTCAACAGAGTGCTTTTAGATCGAGTAATATTATACCAATAAAGGAGAACGATTTAACTACTCGGAAATTCTTTGCACCAGCAAATGATCCATTTTCAACAGCTAAGCAAATTCAAAGGATTGTAGCTATAATTCATCACAGAGAACAAAATTTAAAACATAATATTTATCTTTGTCCTCTCTCGACGAAAGCACAGGTAATTGGTCATGCTTATTATTGGTGGAAAGAGGGACAACATCAAAGCCAGAATGGAATGATAAATATTATCTTACCCATGTGTATATCATATAAAAGAGAAACAAGTGTTGGATTGCGGCGAGTATGGCAATACACTTTAGAGATGTAGGTACTATCGTATAGCAAATATTAAAGGATGAAACTTTATTACTTCTACTTTTTGAAATACGAGAAGAATTTATAATATAGGATGAAACTTTATTTTTCTCAAGAATCTTGCTAAAAGCCTAAAATCAATAACTTGTATTGATTTTAGGATGATACTTTATTACTCAACCACAGGTTAGCCCTCCTTTTTTATTGCCATTGATGATCAGATTTAAGCCACATACCGACTGCTTTTATGATTCAAAAGAATAATTGAATTTAAAATAACAGCCCCTAAAATTGAAATTAGAATCAATTTCCAATCTACGAAAAACAACGAAACTAATAAGATGGTAACATCAATTCCCATCTGCACTTTACCTGCTGGAATGTTAAAGCGTTCTTGTAAATATAGAACCAACAGGTTGATTCCTCCTAAGCTTGAGCGATGGCGAAATAAAATCAGAAAGCTTACCCCCATCAACACATTCGCAAAAATCGCAGCATAAATTGGATTTACACTAGATAAATGAAAAAAATGAGGAATAATTTCAGTAAAACCAGCTAATAATCCAACGGCAATAAATGTCTTGACGACCAATGCCATGCCCATTTTTTTATAAGCAAAATAATAAAATGGAATATTGATCAGGAAAAATAAGATGCCAAACTTCAGGTCGGTAATATAGTGGATCAACAACGATAAGCCCGCTGTACCACCTGTCATAATCCCTGCTTGCTGCAATAAATTCATGGCAAACGATAGAATGAATGTACCAATTAACATGGCCAATCCATCTTCAATCTTAGAGTGTTGGTCAATCACGGGCATGACTGGACTGACCAAAGATATATTCTGATCGGTATTCATAAGGATACAACTCAATAGGAGAACAACAGCAGGGAGAAAGATCTTTCAAAGAAAGACATGGTATATTTGATCATTTTTATTCAAATTTCGCAATTTATTCTTATATTTTCACCATAAATGCAATTTATACTCAAAATATCCTTTTTTGAATAATCTTTATGCAACAACGTCGAATGCTTCAGTTTGAATGGTATTCATCTAAGAGAAAGATTTTTTACTTAATCGCGATCCCATTTTCTTTTAATTTTTCCAACACAATCGATGTATTTAAATTACTGACTCCAAAGTTACTGGATGACAAAGTACCAATTAATTTCACCATTTCATCCAAACTCTTGACCGCAACTTTGAGTGCAAAATCATAACTGCCTGTGAGTTTATGAATATCTTTAACTGCGGGCTCATGCAAAAGAAACTCAACAAAACGGTCATGGGTTGCATCATTATAATTCTGCAATTTCACCTCAATAATCCCCATAATCGGCGTTGGGTCAGCATCCAGTGCGATCTGTGCATAATAGCCCGTGATAATTTTCTTCTGTTCGAGGTTAATCCGACGGCGTGAACACTGGGAAGTGGACAGCCCAACCAATTCGGCGAGTTCCTGATTAGCCAAACGACCATTAAGCTGCAGGTGATGAATAATTTTGCGGTCAAAATCATCTATTTCTTCAGTCATAACACTCTCTATTACTGTTCTAGTCCGCAAATACAATATCAGGCATTCACTCGTGAGCAAAAGTTTACGTTTTTAGCCTAGCCATCTCAAGTCGGGGAAAGAAGCTCGGATGACTGTATCCGCTGAACCCCCTGCGCTGACATTTCCAGCCAGGCCTGTTCCAGTGAACCATTGAGGTCAATCGCCTTACAGGCATCCTCTATCACATAGGTGTTAAAACCAAAATCCACAGCATCCAAAGCAGTCCACGCCACGCAGAAATCAGTGGCGATGCCAACGACATAGACGGTATCAACCTGATGTTCCTTTAAATAGCCGTTAAGGCCTGTTGGAGTTTTACGATCTGCTTCCATAAAAGCAGAATAACTATCAATATCGGCATGAAAGCCTTTACGAATTATCAGTTGTGCAGTTGGAACATCCAGATCAGGATGAAATTCCGCATCGTGAGTGCCTTGAACACAATGTTTCGGCCATAACACTTGGGTACCATACGGCAATTCAATGGTTTCAAACGGTACTTTATTGTCGTGATTATCTGCAAAAGAAATATGTTGCTCAGGATGCCAGTCCTGTGTCAGTACGATATGCTCAAACTTTTTTGCAAGTTGATTAATAATCGGAATAATTTGATCTGCTTTTGCAACGGCCAAATTCCCCCCTGGCGTAAATCCATTTTGGACATCAACAACAATTAATGCGACATGATGAGATTGTGTCTGCATAGCATGCTCCAGTTTTAAGCTTGTATTTTTACAATACCCTGCTGATTATGTTCTGGCTACTCATGTTTTCACTTTTACAAAAGATGAAAACGATTCAAGATAAAGATGAATTAAAGTTTTCCACAGTTTGACTAAAGCATATTGTTCTTATGCCTCCGATCAGTCATAATTTGCGTAATTGTCATTCAACCCGATCGAATTGTTGGATGACCAATCAAAATACTGCAACCATCCAATATTTCGTTTCAACTAATTCAATCTCGGATGGGAAAATAGGATAGTTTTTTAAAATGACTCAGCTAGCACAGAATATTCAAGGCTCAATTGTCGCAATCGTCACCCCTATGTTTGAAGATGGCAGCGTAGATTGGAAGAGTCTTGAGAAGCTCGTTGAGTGGCATATCCAACAAGGTACACATAGTATTGTTGCGGTCGGCACGACGGGCGAAGCGTCTACATTAAGCATGGAAGAACACACACAAGTCATCAAAGAAGTGATTCGTGTAGCCAACAAACGTATTCCAATTATCGCAGGCACAGGTGCAAATTCAACGCGTGAAGCAATTGAATTGACTAAAGCTGCAAAAGAATTAGGTGCTGATGCAGCCTTACTCGTTACGCCATATTATAATAAACCAACACAAGAAGGCCTATATCAACACTACAAAGCAATTGCTGAAGCCGTTGATATTCCACAAATTCTTTATAATGTACCAGGTCGTACTGGTGTCGATATGCAAAACGAAACCGTTATTCGTCTTGCTGATGTTAAAAACATTGTTGGTATTAAAGACGCAACAGGCGATGTACCACGTGGTCAAGCCCTCATCGAAGGTTTAAATAATAAAATCGCTGTTTATTCAGGTGATGATGAAACTGCTTGGGAACTGATTTTACTGGGTGCAAAAGGTAATATCTCTGTAACAGCCAATGTTGCACCAAAGCAAATGAGCGAAATTTGTGAAGCTGCGTTAGCTGGAGATAAAGCAAAAGCACAAAGCTTGAATCAACAAATTGCAAATCTACACAATATTTTGTTTTGCGAATCAAACCCAATTCCTGTGAAATGGGCGTTGCATGAGATGGGATACATGGGTACAGGCATTCGCCTGCCTTTGACCTCGCTTGCGGAACAATATCGTGAACCTCTTCGCAATGGTTTAAAAGTTGCGGGAATTATTTAATACGAGCAATTTATGATGCAATTACGTCTTGGTGTTGTCCTGGTCATTTCAGCTTTAAGTTTGGCTGGTTGTGGTCGTTTTGCCCTGAATAACCATTCTCTGGATTATAAAAAGGCGCAGGCACTTGAACCTCTCAAATTCCCTGAGAATGCAACGGTCAGACCATTCACACCATTGTATCCAGCTCCTACAGTTGATGCACTTGCCATTGAGCATGCGCCAAACTTCGCCAACAAGGCAGGCAACCGTTACGCGCTTCCCCGTCCAGAAACCATGCAGAGTTCGGGCAATCCTGCCGTGAGCGCGCCTGTGACTTTAGGTCGTCCACAACTGGTGATGGATGGCAACAAGAATCCATTGCTTAAAATAGACGGACCAACCGCCGCTGCATGGCAATACACCTTTGCAACCTTGAGCAGCCTCAACTACAAAGTGGTTTCACAGGCAGATCATGGTTATGAAGCCACCATCAAGGTAGGCGATCAAACCTATCTGCTCAAGCTTTCTGCCGTAGGCACAAGCAACACCGTTGCCCTGTTTAAACTTGACACCACCTTTGCGGACCAAACCACTGCAACAGAAGTGTTAACCCAGATTTACCAAAATTGGCCAGCCTAGTCGTTTACTAGGCATACTTTTTCAAAAGGTTCCCCCATGTTAAAACAAACCTTGCTCTATACTGGTAAAGCAAAATCTGTATATGAAACAGATCATGCTGACCACCTGATTTTAGTCTTTCGTGATGATGCATCAGCATTCAATGGCGAAAAAATTGAGCAACTAGATCGTAAAGGCAAGGTGAACAACCGTTTTAATGCCTTCATCATGGAAAAGTTGGCTGAAGCGGGTATCGAAACTCATTTTGAAAAGTTACTTTCTCCAACAGAAGTGCTTGTGAAGAAATTACAAATGATCCCTGTTGAATGTGTTATTCGTAACTACGCAGCAGGTTCATTATGCCGCCGTTTAGGTGTTGAAGAAGGTAAAGAGTTAACACCACCAACATTTGAATTGTTCTTCAAAGATGATGCGCTTGGCGACCCAATGGTCAATGAATCTCAAGCAATTGCTTTAGGTTGGGCAACAGCACCTCAACTTGAAAAAATGAAAGAACTGACTTACCAAGTGAATGATGTACTGAAAGCATTATTCGATGCAGGTAATATGATTCTTGTTGATTTCAAACTTGAATTCGGTGTATTCCACGATCGTATCGTATTGGGTGATGAATTCTCTCCAGACGGTTGCCGTTTATGGGATAAAGACACCAAGAAAAAATTAGACAAAGACCGTTTCCGCCAAGGTTTAGGTGGTGTGGTTGAGGCTTATGAAGAAGTTGCTGCACGTTTAGGCATTAACTTAGATAATATCTAAGCCTTAAGCTGCCGTTCTTAATAAAAACCAGCCTGATTAGGCTGGTTTTTTATTGGTTTATCTAATTTCCCAGTTTCTGATAAATCAGATTCCCTTAAGTTATCGTGCCCTTATGTTCATCTTCAAAATATTGATAAGCTGCCCAATCCGTCATCGATTTTAAAGCCATATAGGGACTCACGCACTCATCTGCACCTAATACATAATTACTGCGTGTCACTCGATTTACAGTTGCATCTAACATCATCAAACTATTCGGCGGCACAACAGGTGCATCATGATGCTCTGTAAAAATAAGCTGTTTCTTCAAAGCACTTGCCGTTGGTGAAATGCGTGCTGCTCTCGCCTCACCTAAGGTTTGTTGACGATGCCAATCCCCCAATAGAACGTATGCAATGAGAAGAAAGATGGAATAATATCCAAGGCTTTCAGTTGATCGTCACGAATCGTTTGAGGACGAAATGAATACTGTGAAATTAAAATATCTTTGTAAGCCTACTAGAGACTTTAATTGCAATATCATCCACATAGCGACTATAGGGAGTAGCTAAAACAATACTTATCATCACTGTAAACAAACTCGCCCACAGACTCGCTACCCAATACGAAAAACCCAATTGAATATGAAATAGATTAAAACAAGGAATTGTTAAAGCATAAATCACAGCAAGATGAATTAAATAAATAGAAAATGAGATCTTGCCTAAGAAAACTAAAAATGGTGAATCAAAAAATTGTGCTAACCATTTGCCTTTTAATACCGCATACACGATACAAAAACCGCCAATAAAATTCAGATAATCGTAGGTTTGCTCACCTAAAAATTGAGCAAAAATCCGATAACTCAGACTTTCATTATGCGCACCACAGAAATATAGCCCCAGCGTGAATAGCAACACAGATAGCCCTGTTGCTAATTCTGATGCATATAGAAGTAAACCCATACCTAAAATAAAACTCAGGATACCGAGTAATACTGTTTGTGAAATCGTATAGGCTGTCGCAATACTCAACAGCAAGAACAGACCTGCAAGCATCGGTCGTTTGCTATAAAAATAACTGGCGAAATAAATTACCAATGAACCGAGCAGCTCAATCTGCATCGTCCACAACACCCAGTTATAGCTTGAGTCCCCAAATAAAAACGCTCCGATACTGCCCTCATACAAAGCTATACTTAATTTTGGATGAGGATTTGCCAAAGCGGCCCCCCATTCAGAAACATGGGAAACATCGACAGGCACATAACAGACCAAATAGGCAATCACACAGGAAACAAAGGCGGGAATCGCCAAACGTGGATAACGTTTCAGCAATGACTTTTTTAATCGTTCAGTTGCATTTGGCTTGTTTAAACTGGAAAGGCTCAAGACATAGCCGCTCAGGACAAAGAACACAAAAACCGCGCCTGTTCCTGAATAGAAAAATGCCAGTGGTGAGTTATGCAACTGGGCGAAAAAAGCATATTGCGGAACCGCACTTTCTCCAAAATTATGCAGTTGTGGAAAGAATGTCAGCGACAGGTGCGACAACACCACTGCAAGGCAGGCCAGACCCCGAATACTTTCCGCAGCATTAATTTTTTGGGTGGACATTGATGGAACTTTATCATCCGTGATAAACGGCGATAATGCGACCTTTTTCCCTGACCTGTCTAGGGGCGCTTACAAAAAAAAGAATGCCCAAGCTATCCTTTCAAATCAGAGATTGGAACAAGATCGTCATATCATTGCTGCTGTTGTTCCTGCTGCCAACGGCGTTGCTGCAAACGTTCGGCTTCAACTTCACGTTTATTTAAGGCTCGCTCATACAGCTTCGTACCCCGCAACTCAGGCGGCAAATATTCCTGTAAAACAAAATGCTCAGGATAATGATGCGGATAGAGATAATCCACGCCATAACCTTGTTGCTTCATCAATTTGGTTGGCGCATTACGTAGATGCAACGGCACAGGTAAATTCGCAGTTTTTTCGGCAAGCTCCAAAGCTCGGTTAATGGCGAGATAGGTACTATTACTTTTCGGGCTGGTTGCGAGATATACGGCACATTGACCTAAGATAATCCGTGCTTCAGGCATACCGACCGCTTGTACTGAACGGAAACACTCCCCTGCCAACAACAAGGCATTCGGATTCGAGTTGCCAATATCTTCCGATGCTGCAATCAACATTCGACGTGCAATAAAAACAGGGTCTTCACCACCTTTGAGCATGCGTGCCATCCAATATAGGGTCGCATCCGCATCGCTACCACGAATCGATTTGATAAATGCCGAAACCAAATCATAATGCTGCTCACCTGATTTGTCATAACGTGCAATATTCTGCTGTGCGACTTTAACCACAATTGCATTGGTCACGATATTTTCAACGTCTGCCTCAAAAGTACTGGCAATTAAATCAATCAAATTAAGCGCTTTACGTGCATCACCCGCAGCAAATTGAATCAGCGCATCATATTCTTCAATCTGAATAAAACGCTCTTTCAAAAACTTATCACTTTGAATGGCTTTATTGATCAGGGTTTGAATCGCATCCGCATCCAGACTATTCAGGGTATAGACCTGACAACGGGACAACAGTGCGCTATTGACCTCAAAGGATGGATTTTCAGTGGTGGCCCCAATCAGGGTAATTTTGCCTTTCTCCACCGCACCCAGTAAGGCATCCTGCTGTGATTTATTAAAACGGTGAATTTCGTCAATAAACACTACTGGCGTAAGCAGATCACCGCTTTCCGCAATCACTTCGCGCAGCTCTTTTACGCCCGTATTTAATGCAGATAAACTAATAAAAGGGCGATCAACTGCCTGTGCCAATAACAAAGCAATTGTAGTCTTACCCACCCCTGGCGGCCCCCAAAAGATAATCGAAGGCAAATGCCCCTGATCAATCATTTGGCGTAACGGTGCATGCTCACCGAGCAAATGATCTTGCCCGATGATTTCTGACAAATCACGAGGGCGTAAGCGTTCAGGTAAAGGAATATGCGTATCTGACATCATCACGGACTTTATACTGTTTTATCCTAGTCTATTGCGTCTGGTTCAAATCTACAATTTGAATCTGCAAC
>CAZKJI010000048.1:0-14998 GCA_964553005.1 uncultured Acinetobacter sp.
ATTTTCTTAAACAGGAAATCATTAATTTTATGACCCGATTCAATACCACGGCGTTCAAATTTGGTCTGTGGTCGCCAGTCAGGGCGAGGGTAGCTTTGACCTTTACCTGCCAAATTTTCCAGATTCGGGCGATTATCCAGAACATCCAGCATCCATTCTGCATATGGTTCCCAATCCGTTGCTGCGTGGAATGTACCACCCAACTCCAGTTTTTGTTCAACCAACTGCATGCGTTCATGAATTACAAAACGGCGTTTAAAGTGACGTTTTTTCTGCCACGGATCAGGGAAATACAGTTGTACACAGTTAATGCTATTGTCAGGCATTTCACGAAGCACCTGAATGGCATCTGCATCCAGTACCCGTAAATTCTTTAACCCAGCCATACCAGCTTCATAAACGCATTGTGCGATACCAGGAACGTGGACTTCAATACCGACAAAATTACGTTCAGGATTGGCCTTTGCCATAAGCACCAGTGAACGCCCCATACCAAAACCAATTTCCACAGTCAGTGGGCGTTCTGGGTGTTCAAAGTGCTGACGCAGGTCGCCAACAGGATATTCCAGAATTAAGTCACGATAATCTTCCAGCGCAGTGCGTTGTGAGGTGTTGAGTGGAGCTGAACGACGCATAAACGTCACAATTTCACGGTGCTCAGGTAAATTGTCGAGTTCCGTAATTTGCGTTTCTAACTGATCGTTTGACATGATTCTGGAGATATAAATATAGAAATGCCGTATTGTAAGTGTTCAGTTGATCAAGTCAAATTTTTAGTGAGATTTTGACACGATATCGTCATCTTTCACACTTAATATCTGGATAGAATTTTTATCAATAGCACATCAATGACAACTTAAAATGCTTGAAAAATGGAAAAACATACTTTTTTGCAAATCAGTAACAAACAAAGCTTGAAAGTTTTGATGAAGCATTTTAAAACATTAATGTTAGATAACAAGGATCAAACATGAAGTTGTATTATTCACCAGGTGCCTGCTCATTGGCAGCCCATATTATTTTAAATGAAATAAATGTAGATTTTGATTTAGAACGGGTCGATTTAAAAACACATAAAACTTCAAAAGGTGCAGACTATTACGAAATCAATCCAAAAGGTTATGTTCCCGCATTGGAAATCAACCCTGGCTTGATCTTAACTGAAAATGTGGCCATTTTACCGTTTTTGGCCCAACACGATCCAAAACAGGATTTAATTCCTCCATCAGGCATGGGGCGTGCCAAAGTCCTTGAATGGTTAGGTTATTTAAATTCTGAGTTGCATGATGCTTATGCAGTTTTCTTTAGTGGTAAGTTAACGGATGATGAAAAAACCAAAGCATATGCTGAGGTAGATCGTTTACTGAAATATATTGACAACTATCTGGCTGAATCAGAGTGTGATTATTTGGTGGATGATAATTTTGGCCCAGCAGATGCGTATTTGTTTGTCATTACAAACTGGTCAAATCATATCGAACATGATTTAACGCCATATCCAAATATTGTTGCCCTACGCAACAAGGTGGCTGAGCGTCAGTCTGTACAGATTGCCATGCGTGATGAGGGCCTGTTCGCTTAATTCTAAAGTGTACGCATAAAAAAGCCTCTGTGACCAGAGGCTTTTTTACATCAACCCATCTTATTGTTGAGCTTTTTCTTTCACATCCGCAGCACCTGACTCTACCGCACCAGCAACTTTTGCGGTTGCGTCACGGGCAGCAGCCTCAGTTTTTGCAGCAGCTTCAGCAGTTGCATGAGCAGTATGATCAGCAGCAGCGTCGATTTGATCAGCAGCAGTATCAACTGCTGTAGCTACATTGGTTGTTGCAGCATCAGCAGCATTTTTCACATCAGCGCCAGCTTGTTCAGCAGCGTTTTCTAAATGTTCGCCAGTAGTTGCCCCAGTTTCAGGCGCTTTATCTTTATTACAGCCTACAAGCGCAACAGTAGCAGCGAGACCTAATGCAACAAGTAATTTATTCATTTTTCGTTCCTTTTCTTTGTGGCATCCAATAGGTATGGATAGCGAAAATATAAACATAAACTGTATGAATAATAAAGTTGAAAATTTGTTGATAACTTGTAAAAACACGCACTTACATTTTTGAAATGTAAATGCGTGCACATGTTTTTAGATTATTTTAAACATCAGAGCGAATCATATAATCAAAAGCGGATAGAGACGCTTTGGCACCTTCACCTGTCGCGATGATGATTTGCTTGTAAGGCACGGTGGTACAGTCACCCGCAGCAAATACACCTTTGACATTGGTTTCATTACGATCATTGATCACAATCTCACCACGATTGCTGAGTTCAACCGCACTGTTCTTCAAGAAATCTGTGTTTGGTAATAAACCAATCTGCACAAAGATTCCTGCAAGCTCAACTGTATGTTGAACATCAGTGGCGCGATCTTTGTATTTCAATGCCGTCACTTGAGCACCATCTCCGACCACTTCAGTACTGAGCGCATTCAAAATCACAGTGGTATTCGGCAAGCTGTTTAATTTGTCTTGCAACACTTGATCTGCACGAAGCTTGGTATCAAACTCAACCAACGTCACATGCTCCACAATTCCTGCAAGGTCAATCGCAGCTTCTACACCAGAGTTACCACCACCAATCACCGCAACACGTTTGCCTTTGAATAATGGGCCATCACAGTGTGGGCAGTACGCCACACCACGGGTACGGTATTCCGCTTCACCCGGTACATTCATTTCTCTCCAACGTGCGCCTGTTGAAAGAATAATGGTTTTCGATTCAAGCTTAGCTCCATTTTCCAATTCAACTTCAACCAGACCATTGGCGGTCTGATCTGCACCTGTGATCTTGCTGACACGTTGCAAATTCATGATATCCACACCGTACTCACGTACATGGGCTTCCATATCTTGAGCAAACTTTGGACCTACAGTTTTTTGAACCGTGGTGAAGTTTTCAATGTCCATAGTATCCATGACCTGACCACCAAAGCGTTCAGCCACGATACCTGTTTTGATCCCTTTACGTGCTGCATAAATCGCTGCTGTACCACCTGCAGGACCACCACCAATCACCAATACATCAAAAGCATCTTTGGCATTAAGTGCTGCGGCATCTTTCTCTGCTGAGTTGGTATCTAACTTCGCCACAATTTCTTCCAAAGTCATGCGACCTTGTCCAATATGTTCATTGTCTTGAAACACCATCGGTACAGCTAAGATTTTGCGTTCTTCAACTTCTTCTTGGAAAAAACCACCATCAATCATGGTCGCAGTTGCATTCGGGTTATAGATTGCAATCAAGTTGAGTGCTTGAACCACGTCTGGACAGTTATGGCAGCTCAATGAAACAAACACATCAAAGTTTGCTTTTAAGTTTAAGCCTTTGATTTGGTTCAAGACTTCATCAGATACTTTAGGCGCATAACCTGACACTTGTAATAAAGCCAAGATCAAAGAGGTAAATTCATGTCCCATTGGTAAGCCAGCAAAGAACACACGTGGTTGTTCACCTGCTTTAGCTACACCGAAACTAGGACGGCGAGCGTTTGAACCGTCAAAACGCGCCGTAACTTGGTCAGAAAGTTCTGCAATTTCAGTCACGAGTTCTTTGATTTTTGCAGCTTTATCAGAATCATCTAAGGCAGCGACCAACTCGATTGGACTTTCCAAACGTTCTAAATAGGCTTTTAACTGGGTTTTAATATTTTGGTCTAACATGTAAATCTCCAAACTCTCAGCAGTTCAAGTCAGCTAAATTTATTCAATGAAGCCATAGTACGAAAAAATAATGAATAGGTAAAACAGTATGTTTTTATGGGTTTGATCGGATTTTTGAATTTAAGATAAAATAAACATTTTGAAGATTTTTATACCTAAAAATTTGAATATATTCAAACTTGTTATATAACTGCAATTATTTCATGGCATAGCCTAAAGGAAAAATAGCATGGCATTACAACGTGGCATCTACCAACACTATAAAGGGCAACTTTATCAGGTTTTCAACGTAGCGCGTCATAGCGAAACCGAAGAAGAATTGGTGGTGTATCAATGCTTATATGGAGATTACTCGATGTGGGTACGTCCACTCAGTATGTTTACTGAAACAGTTCAGCTTGAAGATGCACAGGTGATTCCACGTTTCAAATTGATACAGATCACTTAATTGTTTTATTGGGTCTTGCATCGCGATAGGCGATAGTGTTGTGGGCTACATCCCATCATTTTATTAAATGCACGGGTGAAGTTTGCAGGGTTGGAATAACCCAGTTCATAGGCAATATGGGTGATGGTAAAGGTTGAATTTTGTAGCAGGTCGATAGCGCGTTCAATGCTGATCTGCTGTTTTAAGGCATGAAACTCGACATCCTGTTGCTGTAAATAGCGTTGCAGGGTTTTGGTAGAAATATTTAGAACTTTAGCGCATTCGGTTAAGGTCGGCACTTGATTGGCTTGTCTTAGCATCATGCTGACCCATTCAACAATTTCGCCCTGATGGTAAATTTTTTGAATCTGTTCCTGACAACGTTGTTCAACCACTTTTAGGCTATGAGCGTCCGCCAAAGGTAAGGAAAGTGCCAACTGTTGTTGATCAATCACGACACGGATGCCAGACATCCACGTATAGTTAAAATGAAAGCTGGCTTTGACTAAATGTAGATAACGTTCCTGATACACAGGTTCAGGAATGCTTAGATAAACCTGATAGCGTTGTAGTTGCTGTCCAGCCAGTTCCAGCAGGCTGTAGTAAAAGCCAACCGCGATTGCTTCAATATGAAATGCTAAACATTGCTTATTCATTTGTAAGATGGGTTCAAGTAATAACTCAACCTTATGTTGATGAGTTGGAAATTGAATCGATAGCTTAAAGCTTGGCATAATTAGCCGAAAATATTGTGCAATTAATCGCAATGCATGTTCTAAATTTGGACTGGTCATTAATGCATATCCAACCAAACTATGCGAACTGAGTTTTAGATTTTTACCGAGTTCAAAAGCCAAATCTTCTGTATTAGGTAGGCTCAGGCCAAGTGCAATAAATTGTTCAATTTGTTGAATTGATAAAAGCTCAGTTTTAGAAAGTTCGTTATGAAATGCGTTTAATACCTCATTATCATATTGATGAGTACCAATCAGAATTTCGATCAACCGCAAGTAATAACGAGACGGAATAACAGGGATTTGCTGTTTTTGCACAATAAAAAACCACTAAAGTCTTAAAATGATAATATCAAGTCTTAAAATGATAATATAGAATGACTGCAAAAGAACACAATCAATTCAAGCAAAACATTTTGTGTTTGATTGAGGAGTTTCTAATGAATATGCATACTCAACTGGATGTAGAGCAAGCAACAACAACCTTTAAAGATAAAAAACGTCATTTGTGGTTATTGGGTTTGGCAGTACCGACCATTGCAATGAGTGGTTTAGCAGGTTATCAATTTGGACCGAAAAAAACCAAAAAATTCTTTGCCTCTTTTGGCCCATTATTTATTCATGGTGTTATTCCTGCATTGGATAAGTTAATTGGTGAGGACACAGAAAATCCACCACTTGATGCGATTGCAGATTTAGAAGCTGATCCATATTATTCTCGAATTGTTAAACTTTTTATTCCATTGCAATATGCGACCAATATTTACGGCACTTATTTGGCAAGTCGTAAAGGTACATCACTTGCAGATCAAGCGTTATTGGGTACGTTGGTGGGGATGGTGAATGGTATTGCCATCAATACGGCGCATGAATTGAGTCATAAAAGTGGTCGTCTCGAACATTATTTATCACATTTGGCATTAGCTCCATCGGGCTATAATCACTTCCGTATTGAGCATCCATATGGTCATCACCGCCGTGTTGCAACGCCAGAAGATCCAGCATCATCTCGACTTGGTGAAACTTTCTGGAAATTTTTACCGCGTACAGTGATTGGTAGTTTCAAATCTGCGATCGAAATTGAGAAAAATCGTTTAGAGCGTAAAAAATTGCCATTCTTCTGTAAAGAGAATGAATTGATTCATGGTTGGGCGATGTCTGCTGTGTACCATGCTGCTATGTTTAGCAAATTTGGAGTGCGTTCAGTACCGTTCCAAGTGACACAGGCTGCCTATGCGATTACTTTGTTTGAATCAGTAAATTATATTGAGCATTATGGTTTAAAACGTGAAAAGAAAGCCAATGGTCAATATGAGCGTACTTTACCTGAGCATAGTTGGAACAATAACAATGTAGTGACTAACTTGTTCTTGTATCAATTACAGCGTCACTCAGATCATCATGCAAATCCAACACGTAGCTTCCAAACTCTACGTCATTTTGAAAATGCACCACAGTTACCAGCGGGCTATGGAGCGATGATTTTACCAGCCTTTATTCCTTCATGGTGGTCAAAAATTATGGATGATCGAGTAGTAGAGCATTACAAAGGCAATATGGAGAAAATTAATATTCATCCAGACGCAAAAGAAAAAATATTAGAGAAGTATGCTGAACAAGTTGAAGTCGAAGCTGCTTAATAAATTTAAATAAAAAAACCAGCCTTAATATAGGCTGGTTTTTTTATTTATGAGGCTAAAAGATAAAGTCGTTTAAAATGCAGATCAAACTCAAGGTATTTATGGACAAAAGCAGTCTTATCAGTTGTGCGTAGCAAATTGTCATAGATAAATTCTGGAACAGGATGATAAAGCTCGGCTGTGCCATTGCTGTAAAAAATTTTTAAGTAGCGTGAAGAAATATCATATTTCCAAAAGGTTACAACAACAGTTTTTTCCATATATTTTCCCCCATTTTAGTTTGATCATTTAGTACATACGAAAAACTCTTTATGTTTCATAATTTGACATTACTCCATGTAAAGCAGGCTGACAATTGATAAGTGAATTTCGTTATAAATTTATAAGTATAAGAATTGTAAAAAATTTACTATTGAATTGAGATCGATGTATCGCAAAAAGGTAAGCAAATGACAAATAAAAAGAAACCACTCTTTTAGAGTGGTTTCTTTTCAACATTGTTAAATCTAAAAATTAGATTTTACCAACGAGGTCGATTGATGGAGCAAGAGTCGCTTCACCTTCTTTCCATTTAGCTGGGCAAACTTCGCCTGGGTGGCTTGCTACGAATTGAGCAGCTTTAAGCTTACGTAAAGTTTCTGAAACATCACGTGCAATTGCATTGTCATGAATTTCAGCAGTTTTAATTACGCCTTCTGGGTTGATGATGAACGTACCACGTAAAGCTAAACCAGCTTCTTCGATATGCACATCAAAAGCACGTGTTAATTGATGTGTAGGATCGCCAACTAATGGGAATTGAGCTTTACCTACAGCAGGAGAAGTTTCGTGCCATACTTTGTGAGAGAAATGAGTATCAGTTGTTACGATATAAACTTCTGCACCAGCTTTTTTGAATTCTTCGTAGTTTTCAGCAGCATCTTCAACTTCAGTAGGACAGTTGAAAGTAAATGCAGCAGGCATAAAAATAAGAACAGACCATTTGCCTTTAAGATCAGCATCAGTGACTTGAATGAATTCACCGTTACGGAATGCATCAGCTTTAAATGGTTTAACTTCAGTATTAATTAAGCTCATCATTGTCTCCATGATTGAGGTTTTATTGAGAGGCTAATGCCTTATTTGTTTACGAGGTTAAGAATAAATAATTTTTAGTTATTGGGGAAATAGTATTTTTACATGACTAAAATCGGAAAATTGAATGAATCAATATAAAACGATTTTCACCCTAAGATATAAGCCTATTTGACTCCAATAAGATGAAGTAAATATGACGAATACCTAAAACTAACTTGCATAACAACATGCAGTCGATAGTATTAAAATTCAAGGGTAAAATTGAAAAAATCTAAAAAACATAGAGAAAACCAAGATATACACTTAGATTTTTACCTATGTTTTGCTTGGTTTAAAAATAAGAAAATGCAAAAGTACCCCTGTGTATCAATTGAATAGTGCATGTTTTTGAAAAGAACTAAATGTGGTTGCTTTGCATAGCAACGCTTTAAGGCGTAAAATAGCTGATTAGTTTATTTTCTAGGAAAGCTGTTCAGTGCAGAGTCATTTAAATGTAGATCAATGGGTTATGGCACGTGACCGTCACCGTTTAAATCGACTGCGCAAAGATAAAAAAACACCACCAGCAGAAATCGAAAAACTTTTTCAACAGTCAAATGACAAAGTCAAACAACGCTTAGCGCGTATTCCCCAAATTAAACTCAATCAAGATTTACCTGTTACTCAGTATGCAGATCGTTTGATTGCCGCAATACAAAAGCATCAAGTGATTATTGTGGCGGGTGAAACGGGTTCGGGTAAAACCACACAGTTACCACAAATTGCTATGCTTGCTGGCCGTGGTCTCACTGGGATGATTGGGCATACTCAGCCGCGACGTTTAGCTGCTCGCAGTGTCTCGCAACGTATTGCAGAAGAAGTTGGGCAGAAACTGGGTGAGGCGATTGGCTTTAAAATCCGTTTTAATGAGCAGGGATCGCAAGATTCTATCGTGCGTTTGATGACGGATGGTATTTTGTTGGCTGAGCTGACGAACGACCGCTTCCTTTCAAAATACGACACCATCATTATCGATGAAGCCCATGAGCGTTCACTGAATATCGATTTCATCATGGGTTATCTCAAACAGTTATTACCAAAGCGTCCTGATTTAAAAGTAATCGTGACGTCAGCGACTTTAGATGTAAATCGTTTTAGCCAATACTTCAATGATGCACCGATTTTTGAAGTAGAAGGGCGGAGCTTCCCTGTTGAAGTACGTTATCGTCCAATTTCGGAACTCAGTATTATTGGTAGTGATGATGATGAGTTTGATGATTTTGAAGAGAACTTACCACGTGCTGTTGTACAAGCGGTCGAAGAGTGTTTTGCCGATGCTGAGGCTAAAGGGCATCCAGAACATGCTGATATCTTGATTTTTGCCAGCACTGAGCAAGAAATCCGAGAATTACAGGAAACGCTGCAAAAATATGGTCCTCGGCATACTGAAGTGTTGCCTTTATATGCACGTTTGGCACTCGCCGAGCAGCAAAAGATTTTCAGTCCAAGCGGCAAAGGTCGCCGTATCATTATTGCAACCAACGTTGCTGAAACAGCATTAACCGTTCCTAATATTCGGTATGTGATTGATAGCGGTTTTGCTCGTATTTCACGTTATAACTACCGTTCACGTGTGCAACGCTTACCGATTGAAGCAATTTCACAGGCAGCAGCCAATCAGCGTAAAGGTCGTTGTGGTCGTATTGCTGCGGGTGTGTGTATTCGTCTATACAGTGAAGAAGATTTTTTAAGTCGTCCCGAGTTTACCGAACCAGAGATCAAACGGACGAACTTGGCTTCTGTAATTTTACAAATGCAAAGTCTTGGTTTAGGTAGTTTAGAAGATTTTGACTTTATTGAGCCACCTGATTTTCGTTTGGTGAATGATGGACGCAAGCTCTTGATTGAGTTAGGTGCATTAAGCGAACGTAAAAATGATTTAACTAAAGTCGGTCAAATGATGGCACGCATGCCGATTGATCCACGATTAGCTCGTATGCTGATTGGTGGCGCTCATTTTGGTGTGCTGAAAGAAACATTGATTATTGTCAGTGCCTTGGCGATTCAAGATCCACGAGAACGACCTGCCGATAAGCAAATGCAGGCTGATCAGAAGCATGCTTTATTCAAAGAAGCAGATTCAGACTTTTTATTCTATTTAAAACTTTGGAATACGCTGCAAACCAGTCCTGATACGCAGTCTGAAAACAAGCGCCGTCAATTTGCGCGTCAACATTTTTTAAGTTGGTTACGTTTACGGGAATGGAAGCAAACCCATCAACAATTAGTTGAGTTGGCTGAAGGATTAAAGCTAAGCTTTAATGAAAAAGCAGCCAATTATGAAAATTTACATCGAGCATTATTAACAGGTTTACTGTCATTTATCGCCAATAAAACCGATGAACGTAATACCTTTATGGCGGTACGTCAGCAGAAAGCCAAAGTATTTCCTGCCAGTACACTGCATAAGACCAATACTGCTTGGGTGATGGCATTTGAGATGGTGGAAACTTCTCAAGTGTATTTACGAACCTTAGCCAAAATTGATCCAGAATGGATTTTGTTGGCGGCACGTGATTTATTGAAGTATCACTATTTTGAACCACATTGGTCAAAAAAAGCGGGTATTGTGAATGCCTATGCGCAAATTTCATTGTTTGGTTTAATTATTGAACCAAAACGTATGGTGAATTTTGAGAAAGTTGATCAAGCCGCAGCCCATGAAATCTTTTTACGGGATGCCTTAACGACTGGTAATTTGGGTATTACACCGCCATTTTTAAAACACAATTTATTGAAGCTTGAAGAAGTTGAGCGAGTTGAAGATAAACTGCGCCGCCGTGATTTGGTGGTGGATGAAGAAACTATTTATCAATTTTATGCTGAAAAAGTGCCAGAGGAAATTGCTAGCCGCCGTAGTTTTGAAGATTGGCGTGCAACAGTAGAGCCAGATCATCCGCGTTATCTTTTTGTAGAAGATGATGCGTTATGGATGAATGATCGGCCAACCACACAGCAATTCCCAGATTATTTACATAATGGACAATTGCGTTTAGCTGCGAGCTATCGTTTTGATCCAAGCCATGATGAAGATGGTGCAACGGTTAAAATTCCTGTGCAGGCTTTGCCACAAGTAGATGAAAAACAATGGTCATGGGGGATTCCTGGGTGGCGTCAGGATTTAATTGAGGCTTTGCTCAAGGCGTTGCCTAAAGACAAACGTCGTAATTTAGTCCCGATTCCAGATACTGCGAAAAAACTGATGCAAGGTGTCGATGCAGTACATTTGCGTGAACATCTGTTTAGTTACTTGGCTTTTGCTCTGCGCGGTGAGCAAATTACTGAAAAAGATTTTTCTTTTGAACGTATTGATCAATATCTCGTGCCTTTTATTAAAGTTGTGGATGAAAAAGGCAAACTCATTGCGCAAGGACGTGATTTAGACGAACTCAAAGCGCGTTGTCGTGTCGAAACTCATCGTCCTGTGAAGCAGCAAAAGGGTGAGTTCCAGACTTTTCCTGAAAATTTTGTATTTGAAGCGTCTCAAAAAGTCACGGGTGTGGTCGTAAAGCAATATCAGGCTTTGGTTCCAAGTAAAGTTTTTGCTGAACTTGATGTTAAAGATGAGTCGGGTGTGGTGATTCAAACCTTTAATGATCAGGATGAAGCAATTAAGCAACATCGTGAAGGCGTGATTCGTCTTTTACACATGCAATTGGGGGATTTAATTCGTCAATTGAAAAAACAGATTTCCAAACCATTAGCTTTGGCATATTCGCCTTTAGGTGATCGGGCGAAGTTGGAACAAATGCTGGTTTATGCAACCTTACAAGTTTCAATAAAAACCTTGCCTAAAGATACAGCGGAATTTAATCAGCTAATGGCTGATGTAAAAAAACAATTCTTGGCAGATGGTCAAAAAGTTTTAATTGATATTACTGATATTTTTACTCAATGGCAGCAAATTCGTCGCGAGTTATTGGTTTTAGATCAGGATATCTTTGGTCGAAGTGTGGATGACATAGAAGACCAACTTGATTTAATGTCGTTGGCGAACTTTGTCTACAGTAAACCTGTTGAGATTTGGCAGGAATACCCACGGTTTTTAAAAGCATTGCTATTGCGTTTGGATCGTTTGCCAAATAATCTACAACGTGACCTCGCTGCAATTGACGATGTTGATCCATGGATGGACAAAGTATTTAAATTTAAAAATGATCCTAAAATCAAAGAATTGTATTTGATGTTGGAAGAACTTAGAATTTCCTTGTTTTCTCAACCGATGAAAACAAAGATGCCAATTTCACCAACTAGATTGCAAAAACTATGGGATCGATTAGCAATCGGTTAAACTGAGCAATAATGAAAGTTAGAAGCATTCTTTACAGGAGTTTTACATGGGCATCCGTATAACAGGTACAGGTTTATTCCACCCGACCGAATCTATTTCTAATGAAGAGTTGGTTGAAAGTTTAAATGCTTATGTAGAACAATTTAATCAAGAAAATGCTGAGCAAATTGCTGCTGGCGAGATCGAAGCATTGCGTGGTTCAAGCCCAGAATTTATTGAAAAAGCTTCTGGCATTCAACGCCGTTATGTGGTCGAAAAATCTGGTATTCTTGACCCAAAACGCTTACGTCCACGTTTACAAGAGCGTAGTAATGATGAACTTTCACTTCAAGCGGAGTGGGGCGTCATTGCTGCAAAACAAGCGATGGAAAATGCAGGTGTTACCGCAGAAGACATCGATGTTGTGATTTTGGCTTGTTCAAATATGCAACGTGCCTATCCAGCGGTTGCAATTGAAATTCAGTCAGCTTTGGGTATCCAAGGTTATGCTTATGACATGAATGTGGCTTGTTCTGCTGCAACATTTGGTTTGAAGCAAGCCTATGATGCAGTGAAATGTGGCGCACGCCGTGTATTATTACTCAATGTTGAAATTACCTCAGGTCATTTAGACTACCGTACTCGTGATGCACATTTCATTTTCGGTGATGTTGCAACGGCTTCAATTATCGAAGAGACTGAAACTAAATCAGGCTATGAAATCCTAGATATTCATTTATTTACTCAATTCTCAAATAACATTCGTAATAACTTTGGTTTCTTGAACCGCAGTGAAGATGCTGTGGTTGATGACAAATTGTTCCGCCAAGATGGTCGTAAAGTGTTTAAAGAAGTTTGCCCATTGGTTGCAAAAATCATTACAGCACAGTTGGAAAAATTGCAATTAACACCTGAACAAGTTAAACGCTTCTGGTTGCATCAAGCCAATGCCAATATGAATGAGTTAATTTTAAAATTGGTTGTTGGTAAAGATGCTGATTTAGAACGCGCACCAATTATTTTAGATGAATTTGCCAATACTTCTTCTGCGGGCGTAATTATTGCAATGCACCGCACAGGTGAGCAAGTCAATAATGGCGAATATGCTGTGATCTCTTCATTTGGTGCAGGATATTCGGTTGGTTCGATTATCGTACAAAAACATATTGCTTAAATTTTATAGGCAAAAATAAAAAACCGCATCAATGATGCGGTTTTTTTTGATTTCAGCTTATTTAAGTAAGATCGCTAGGTCGATGACTTGTGGAGTCGTGTTACCACCAATAGTTGAAGCTGCTAGATTTGGTGTTCCATCCACATTAATTGCTAAACGTGCTCTTGGAGTTGTAATAGTCGTGTCACTATTTAGATCTATGCGATATAACACAGAAGGTCCAGAAGCACCTGAGACTGCTGCTAAAGCTAAGCCATTATCACCACCCGCAATATCAAAGCCATTATCTATACCTAAGTTGACTCCTAAATTACCGATCAGGTTTAATGTGCCTGCGTTTGGTGGATTCTGTTTAGTGAGAGTTTTGCCTGTTTGATTTAAATCAAATAGTTCAGTAGCAAGCGTTGAAACTGGTGTAGCAAAACTATTGGTATATGCTGCTGCAGTGACTTTAGCATCAGCAATTCCGTTAATATCGCCATCTTTTGTAGTATCACCAGTATCGACGTTAATTCTTAGATTTTGTCCAGAATCACTGATGACTCTTAGTCTGTCTGCAGTAGGGTTAAAGTCAACGGCAAAACTTGTTCCCTCTAATGTTGTGAAACTACTACCCGTCGCAGGTTTGAGTGAGGTAATCAGGTTAGCCATTCCCGTATCTGTATTTATAGTATACAAGTTTGCTTTATTGGTAAGACCATAAAGTTTTCCAGAATTGGTCGTAGTGGTTCTGAGTCTGTAATCAATTCCAACAAATTTCTCATCAACGAGTAAACCTGTGATGGTTTTTTCCATCACCGCACTTGGATTATTCAAAGCAAAGTTCAATAATTTATTATTGGCTGTCAATCCATAAGCTTGAGCGGTGGCATCACTTGCTCTTTTTAATGCGATACCGCGAATTCCCATGCTATTAAAGTTACTATTTAGGTCATCAGATGCAAAAATGGCATCATTGCTTGTTCCTACGTTTGCTAGATTAAGTTGAAAGAATTTATAACCACCAGTATTGAGTTTTAGCGCTGCGAAGCCGACGTTACTCACAGGATCGATGTCAAATCCACCACCGCCGTTAGTGTTTATATCTGCTCCCAACGCAGCTGAAACACCCAATGTTCCAGCATTCGCATTTTGTAGATAAATTCGATCACTATTTTGATCAATACTATAGAGCTTGGTTGAGCCAGTACCGTCAAATGCATTGGTGTATGCTCCTGCAATGACTGCTGGGCTACTAGCAGTTAAACTAAGGGTGCCATCTGTAATTGTGGCACCAGTATCAACATTTATTCGTAAGTTCTGTCCTGTGTTGGTCATGACTCGTAGACGATCTGCGACTGGGTTGAAATTAACTGTAATTAAATCGGCATCACCAATAATTTTACTAAAAGAGGCATTTCCGTCAGTCGTATCATTTGGATCAGCAACAAGTTTTTTTACAAAAGTGGCAACGCCTGTAGATGGATTGAGGGTATAGATATTTCCTAATAAACCCACTGCATAAAGTTTTCCATCTTTCGGACGATAATCGATTCCAACGAGTTCATCATCTGTTTGTAGACCTGTAATTTTAAGATTTGACACGATTTTATTTGGCATCATTCGATCAATTGAACTGATCATACCGTTGTTTGTTAAGATTAATGTGTCACCTGTATGAGTATTTGTAGTTTCTGTATCGTTGTTAGAATCATTATTACAACCCAATAATATTAGGCTACCCAGAGTTGCTGCGGTCAAAGTTAATGCTCGTTTATTCATAGTCGTTTATCCTGATACATATTTTGGTTATAAGAAGCTTTTGAGAAGGATTCTCTGTTATTTTATTAACTCTGAACTTCTTGTTATTGGATTGCTGTAATGGGGGTCTAGCCTTAGAAAAAGATTTCGACTTTTATTTTTAAATGAATAATTTAAAAATCTTATA
>CAZKJI010000049.1:0-14734 GCA_964553005.1 uncultured Acinetobacter sp.
ATGGGCTTACAAGCACGCTTAATGAGTCAGGCTCTGCGTAAAATTACAGGTAATGCAAAACGCTCGAACTGTATGGTGATCTTCATTAACCAAATCCGTATGAAGATTGGTGTAATGTTTGGTAGTCCAGAAACCACTACAGGTGGTAATGCACTTAAATTCTACGCTTCTGTACGACTAGACATCCGTCGCATTGGTCAAGTGAAAGAAGGTGACGAGATCACAGGTAACGAAACGCGTGTTAAAGTTGTAAAAAACAAAATGGCACCTCCGTTCAAAGAAGCTGTGTTCCAAATCATGTATGGCAAAGGCACTAATCAGTTAGGCGAATTGGTTGATCTTGCTGTTCAACAAGACATCGTACAAAAAGCGGGTGCTTGGTATTCTTATCAAGGCAATAAAATTGGTCAAGGTAAAAATAACGTGATTCGACATTTTGAGGAAAATCCAGCAATGGCTCAAGAAATCGAAAAGGTCATTCGTGAACAACTTCTTACTAAAAACAACAAAGAAGCAGCTCAAACTGAAGATGAAGAAGAACCAGATTTTTTAGAAAGCTAAGCTTAAACGCCCTTCGGGGCGTTTTTCTTTCAAGAGGATATAAAACTTGTTTAATTCTGAAAAAATAGAGAAACCGAAAACACTAACAGGTGCAAGATTACGCTCTTATGCATTTGCCCTTCTCACACGTCGGGATTATTCCAAAGCAGATCTCGAAGCAAAATTAAATCAATATGCGATCAATCCAGAAGAAGTCGCAAATCTAGTTGATGAGTTAGCACAACAAAATTACCAAAGCGACCAACGTGTTGCAGAACTCACATTGGCCAGTCAACTTAGAAAAGGTAAAGGATTACAAAGAATTAAACAGGCTTTAAAAGCAAAACAACTCGATACAGAACTTATTACAGAAGAACTTTCAGAGGTCGATTGGCTAGATCAAGCTTATCAACTCAAAATAAAGAAATTCGGGATGGAAGTAGAAACGGATCCAAAACTAAAAGCAAGACAAATTAGATTCTTACAGTACCGAGGATTTGATATGGGAATAATTATGAAAGCAATTGCTCGAACGAGTGATGAAGAATAAATGGTGGCAACCCCACTAGCATTACTTCGGCACATCATAGTTCTACTACCGTTGCTACCTTCCGGTCCTGGCGGGGTTCGTAGAGTACAATTGCGAAGCTACCAGCAGGGCTACCATTGCCTGACAAAGTATAGAGATTTTTACCTGAGTTGCAAGACTTGTCTCTGTTTTTTAGTCAGTTTTTAATTCAACTGCCTAATTCATCATCAATCCTGCGATGATGTCTTTATAACTAACTTAAAAACTGTATAAACATTAAACAACAGCCCCCAATTCTCTTCAAAAGTGCTTGAAGATTGTAAATGCTTATTGCATTTAAACGAGTTGCTGTTTTAATGGCTAAATCAAAAACGTGTATTCGGTGTGTTGCAAGTAAAAAATGAAGACTTGTTCGCCCACAGCTTTGTTTTTCAACTTTATGGATGAATTTTCATGCTAAAAAAGCATTCTATACTTTTTATTGCGCTACTCAGCAGTACGCATTTATATGCCAACGTCCCAATTGAATCTCGTACCCTAAGCCAACAGCAAGCCAATAATGTGGTTGCAGGTTCTCCAAGTTTAAACTGGGAAATCATGCAAAAAAATCAAAAACTTGAAGAAGAAATTCGTAAATTGCGTGGTCAACTGGAAGAACATGACAATGCAATTGAACAGCTTAAGAAAGAGCTTGCCAATCGCTATACAGATTTAGACCAGCGTTTGGAACTACTTTCACAGAAAATTGACCCTCCAGAAGAAAATACCGAAGGAAATGGCGCTACAGATACCGCTCAGGCTGGAACAGAGGGGACAACACCCACTCCACCTCCTGTAGCTGCTGTGACACCTAAACCTCAAGCCCAGACACAGGCCCCTGCTGCTGTACAGCCACAGACAAATACGGCAACAACAAACACCACCAATAACCAGATTGAACTCGAAAAGGCAGCTTATACGGTTGCATTAGATGCATATAAACAAGGTGGCGCTAAAAAGGCGATTCAGCCAATGCAAAATTTCATTAAGAACCACCCAAATGGAATTTATGTTGGAAACGCTTACTTTTGGCTAGCTGAGTTCTATTTAGCTGTTGAGCCTGTGGACTATAAAGCTGCCAAGCAAAACTATAATATCGTAGTAACACGCTATCCCAATTCAGCAAAAGCTTCTCGAGCGGTTTATCAACTGTATAGCATTGCAAAAGATGTAGACAAAAATACAGCCTTGGCAAACCAGTATAAGGCCAAGTTACTTAGCCAGTATCCTCAATCTGAGGAAGCGAAATTTATTCAGAAAAAATAACCAGCCTCCTCCAATAAAAAAGCCAGTTTATGAAAACTGGCTTTTTTATGCTTGGAACAAACTTATTTGATCTTCGCCTTAGATTTTAAATATTCAGTATAGTCTTCCAGAATTTGCTGACCACGGAACTGTTGATAGAGTTTGCTCAACTCATTCATTTGTTCTGGTGGCAACTCGCTCGCAACACTGGTGTTTACATTCGAAACAGCAACAATCACCAGTTCATTTGGCAGTTTAGCTGTTGTAGCAGACCACATACCCTCTTTGCTCGGTGCTGGGATACTAAATGCTGCACGCTCAATCGCACGCTTTAAGCCCTGAGAACGTGCATATGTACCTGCATCTTCAAAAGTTACCTGTGATTTTGCAACCACCTGCGCCGCAGGTTGCGTTTTAAAATCAGCAAGGATGCTGGCAATTTTTGCCTGAGCAGCCTTATAGGCTTTCTGTTCAACTACTTTCGCTTTTACTTCGGCTGTCGCCTGTGCCAATGGCTTGATCCCTGCTGGATGATAGTCACGGACCTTAATCCAGATGGTATCGCCATTTGCTAATTGAATATTTGAAGATGCGTTACGGTCACCATTCTTCACATCATCATTAAACAATTTAGCTTTAACATTCAAATCGCTCAAATATGGGTTCTCAGTGGTTAAGGTCACACCTTTAACAGACTCAATACGAACACCTTTTACTTCCTGTGCAACCGCATCCAGAGAATCACTACCCACAACCATTTCATTTAAGCTATTTACAGTATCGCTAAATAAATTTGCAGTTTTTGCCTTCTGCACTTCAGCTGTTAAGCGAGCTTTCTCACTCTCAAATGAAGGAATATTTGTAACTGGTGCATTTGCTTCAATGATATGGTAGCCATATTGTGTTTTAACAGGCTTAGAAACTTCACCATTCTTTAATCCATTAACCGCATTATCAAAGTCGGCTGAGAAAATACCTGGTGCATAAGCATCAACTAAACCACCCTGTGCTTTTGAAGTCGGGTCTTCTGAGAATTGTGCAGCCGCTTGAGCAAATGACATTCCACCTTGAATCTTGGCATAAACATCATTCGCAATTTTTTGAGCTGCTGCAGCATCACGTGCTTCAGTTGTAATCAAAATATGTTTAACTTCACGTTTTACATCTTTTTGCTGCTTTTCAACAAATGCTTTATACGCTTGCTGTAAATCGGCATCTGTTACTGCAAGATTGGTCGCAGGAAGTAATGCTGGGCTTAAAACCACATAATCCACATCAACACTTGCAACCTGCTTAAATTCATTTTTATGCTTGTTGTAGTAATCCGTGATTTCCTGACTGGAAGCAGTTACACCCTTTTTATAATCATCCAGCTTAATGCTTGCCAAATGCAGGGTACGCTGTTCTGTCTGCAAGTTAGCCAATTGCTGTAAGTCTGACTGACTCACCAATGCATAATCCATCAAGGTGGTTGAAATCATTTTCAAGGCATGGTCCTGACGCAGGCTGGCAATCAACCCCTGATTGGTCATGCCCACTGAACGTAAATAATTTTCATAGAGCTGCTGGGAAAACTTGCCATTTTCCTGAAAACTCGGCTGTTGAGCCAACATTTGCTCAAGTTGCGTATCACTTAGGGAAATCCCTAGTTTTTCTGCTTGTTGTTGTAACAAGCTACGAGCAATCAGTGCATCCAGTGCCTTTTGCTGAATCACAGGCAGGTTGAGTAGTGACTCATCACCCTTAACCAATGATAAATATTGATCTTTATAATTCTTGGTTGCACTTTCCAATTCTTTATTAGAAATATCCTGACCGTTCACCGATTTCGCAACGTCTGCCTTATTGCTACCACTAAAATATCCTTCAATACCTACAAGCGCCAAAGGGGTCAAAAACAAAACTAACAGGACTTTGCCAAGCCAACCCTTAATGACTGTACGAAACGATTCCATAAGAATTCCAATATTTTATTTCGGGGCAATTTTAACTGAAAAAACAAAGTGAATGAATGCAGAATACGGCTCAAAGCAAATTTTTCATTCAATAAATAAAAAACGCACCCGAAACGGTGCGTTTATTGATTTAAAAAGATTACGCAACTGAATCTTTTAAACCCTTACCTGGTTTAAAGCTAGGCACTTTGCTTGCTTTAATTTGAAGCTCTTCCCCAGTTTTAGGATTGCGGCCAGTACGTGCAGCACGTTCCTTAACGCTAAAAGTACCAAAACCAACTAAAGTAACCGTGTCACCGTTTTTAAGTGCTTCAGTGATTGACGCAATTGTTGCATCGAGTGCCTTACCAGCATCCGACTTAGATACTCCCCCTTTTTCAGCAATCGCATCAATTAATTCTGATTTATTCATGATAAAAAATATCCTCTTAATATCGTTTGTTAAGATCCAAGGCTATAGTTTAAAAGGCCATGCCGCCTTTATAGCAATGCTTTAGGGGAGAACGCAATACTAGAAAGGCTTTTTAGCAAAAATAAATACTCAAAAACCACATAAACAGACGAGCGCCTATATTTTTTACTTTTTATTCAATTTACTCTTTAATAGATTATTTTCTTCAATCAATGCATCTACTTTAATATGTAGCTGAACTAAAAGTTGCTCGATATGCTGGAGATCTTTTGGAGTGACTAGACCAATACGATTCAACGAATGATTCACACCTGTGTCTAAAATTTTTTCAACTTTATCTTTAGTATCCGTCACTGATTCTTTGGCTTTTTCAGTTACTTTTCCAACAGTGTTATCAGCAAAATCTACGGTCTTGGATTCTAGCTCTTCACCCACCTTGACTAAAGAGTCAAATAATTTATTTCCCTCTTCTTCGGCGCGTGAAAAAGCACCTAATCCAGCCAGCCAAATCTGTTGCGTATACTTTTTGAAATCAAGGGCAGATTTTTTAGAACTCTTTGATTTTGGCTTAGTTTTTACCTCTGCCTCATCAGTTGGGTGTTCTACATTTGAGTTGTCCATTAACCATTACTCCCAAGCACTTTACAAACAGTATGTCGTATTTAACCATAAAAATGTTTTTATAATATCAAAGTTAAGACTTGATCGTTTTAAAAAACTGTTCTACAAAGCAATAAAGTCATGTAAATTATTTTCAATCATTGAGTATGGATACTCAGATTTACGTGCTTTATGAAATTTAAAGTGTGATTGGCAAGGACAAAGAGACCTATGAGTGATACGCAACAAAGACATAAACACCCCCATTTGTTGCTAAACATTGTCATCATTGTTTTAGAAACTTTTTTTTCATTCATTCTCACGCATGATGCAACTTTACGCTTGCAAGCGAAAAAGCTTATCGATGAAAAAGTTACCATTCGAATCAACAGCTATATTCCTTTTTTTGACTTTTATGTCCAATTTACCGAAAAAGGAATTTTATTTGATATGAAAGCACTAGATCGAAAAGTTGATCTAGAAATAAATAGCACACTCATCGATTTGATTAAAATTTTCGTATTCAATAATCAGCGCAGTATTTACAATATGCGTATTTTAGGTGATGCAAGACTTCAAGAAGATGTGATGGATTTAATCCCTCACCTCACACTCACGAGTATATTCGCAAATTGGAAACAATGGTTCAATGCATTTGATAATGATGCAGAAGCTATTGCGTCTCAGCAACGAATCGCGCCATTGCTTGATAAAATTGATCAGCAACGCTCTGAGATCAACTCATTATTGGTTGAAGTTAAACAATATCAAAACCGTATTCACCGAATGCAAAAACGCCAGCGCCTGATCAATATTGGCTTTGCTGTATTGAGCTTTATTTTTATTGCCTTTTTTGTTTATACTATGTGGATACAATAATTCAAATATATTTCACTTTTCACACTGATAATGACAATTTAAAACTTGACTATTTTAGTCGGAATTAATAAAATTTAGACATCTAGTCTAACCATGTGTATCGAATCATGCGCCTTACAACTCGCGGTCGTTACGCAGTGACTGCTCTACTTGATTTAGCTTTGCAGCCAACTGAACAAACGATCACGCTTGCGGAAATAGCAGCACGCCAATCCATCTCAGTCGCTTATTTAGAACAGTTATTCGCGAAACTTAAGCGTCATGAGTTAGTTTCAAGCGTTCGTGGTGCTAACGGTGGATATCATCTTGCACGCAATGCAGCTGAAATCACTGTGCTAGAAATTATCGAAGCTGTAAATGAAACTGTCGATGCGACACGTTGTGACCATAAAGGTAACTGTCAAAATGGTGCAATGTGCTTAACGCATGACTTATGGCAAGAACTCTCCCACCATATTGCCGATTATCTCGCAAAAATCTCTCTTGCAGACCTGATCGCACGCGACAACGTTCAGACTGTTGCACTTCGCCAAAGCTCAGCAAGTTTAGATTCAGCCCTCCTATCGGTTACAGGTATTTGACATGAAACGTCCAATTTATCTTGATTATGCAGCAACAACACCAGTACTTCCTGAAGTTGCACAACGTATGATGGAATGTTTAACCTTCGAAGGGACTTTTGGTAATCCTGCATCACGCTCGCATGCCTATGGTTGGCAAGCTGAAGAAAAAGCTGAATATGCACGTGAACAAGTTGCAAACCTAGTTAAAGCAGATCCACGTGAGATCGTTTGGACTTCTGGTGCAACTGAATCTAACAACTTAGCACTAAAAGGTATTGCTCAGTTTTACGGTTCAAAAGGCAAGCACATCATTACTAGTAAAATCGAACACAAAGCAGTGTTAGATACTTGCCGCGAGCTAGAAGAACAAGGTTTTGAAATTACTTATTTAGAACCTGAACCACGTACAGGTTTAATTACGCCTGAAATGGTGAAAGCAGCTTTACGTCCAGATACCATTCTTGTTTCACTGATGATGGTGAACAATGAAATCGGTACGATTACTGACGTAGCGGCTATTGGCGAGTTAACACGTGCGAATAAAACATTCTTACATGTTGATGCTGCACAAGCCGCTGGTAAAGTTGAAATCGATCTTTCAACCATGAAAATTGATTTAATGAGCTTCTCTGGTCATAAAATTTATGGCCCTAAAGGAATCGGTGCTCTATTTGTCCGCCGTAGCCCACGTGTTCGCTTAAAAGCACAAATGCATGGTGGTGGTCATGAGCGCGGTATGCGTTCTGGTACTTTAGCAACTCATCAAATTGTAGGTATGGGTGAAGCTTTTGAAATTGCTGGGAAAACCATGCAAGCAGAACAAGAGCGTCTTCGCCACCTACGTGACAAACTTTGGAATGGCTTCCAAGGCCTTGAGCAAGTGTTCTTGAATGGTCATCCGACTGAGAACGTTGCAAACTATCTAAATGTCAGCTTCAACTTCGTTGAAGGCGAGTCACTGATGATGGCATTAAAAGATGCTGCCGTTTCAAGTGGTTCAGCATGTACATCTGCAACTTTAGAACCATCATACGTATTGCGTGCCTTAGGTTTATCTGACGAGTTGGCACACAGCTCAATCCGTTTCAGTTTTGGTAAATACACCACTGAGGCAGATATTGATTACGTGTTAACAATTACCAAAGCTGCTGTTGAGAAATTACGTGAACTTTCTCCGCTTTGGGATATGTACAAAGAAGGGATTGACCTTTCAACAGTTGAATGGGCTGAACACTAATTTATAAGGTGCTCTATTGAACACTTCATTGAAAAGTATGTTTTAACCCTCATATTAATATTAGGCTGACCCCGAGGTTTGGAGAAGCGACATGGCTTATAGCGAAAAGGTAATTGATCATTACGAAAACCCTCGTAATGTTGGTGTATTAGACAAAAATGCAGAAAACGTAGGTACAGGTATGGTCGGCGCACCTGCATGTGGCGACGTGATGCGTTTACAAATTCAAGTCGATGACAATGGCGTAATTGAAGAAGCTCGCTTCAAAACTTACGGCTGTGGTTCTGCAATCGCATCAAGCTCTCTTGTAACTGAATGGTTAAAAGGTAAAACACTTGATGAAGCTCAAGCAATTAAAAATATTGATATTGCGACAGAGCTTGCGCTTCCACCAGTAAAAGTACACTGCTCTGTATTGGCTGAAGATGCAATCAAAGCTGCGATTGAAGACTATCGTGGTAAGAAAGCGAAAGCTGTGTGATGACCGAAATAATATTGGAGTTTTCATGATCCATTTAACTGAAAATGCTGCGACTCACATCAGCAATTACCTGCAAAACCGAGGTAAGGGTGAAGGCATTCGTATTGGTGTGAAAACTTCGGGTTGTTCTGGATTGGCTTATGTACTTGAGTTTGTTGATGACATCGACACACACGACCAAGTATTTGAACAACTCGGCGTTAAAGTCTTTGTAGACCCAAAAAGCCTGGTTTATCTCAATGGTTTAGAGATGGACTATGTTAAAAATGGTCTTAATGAAGGCTTTGAGTTTAACAACCCAAACCAAAAAGGTGAATGTGGTTGCGGTGAATCATTCACTGTTTAACCCCAACCACTACTCTCTTTCTTTTCGTCAAAACAGTGTGTTCCGCACTGTTTTAACGTATTTATTAATAGCGGAATTCATCTCCCATGAATCATTTTGAGTTGTTCCAATTACCAGAAGCACTCGATATAGATTTAGCAGCTTTAAAAAAACAATTTTTAAGTTTGCAACAGCAATATCATCCCGATAAAGCCACTGACAAAGATCAAGCATTGATCAAGTCGAGTGAAATCAATCAAGCGTATAAAGTGCTCTCACAAGTTGATAGTCGTGCGGCGTATTTACTTGGCTTAAAAAAACAAGATCATCACTTGGATCAGTCCATTAGCGATTTTGAATTTTTACAATCTGCACTCGAAATGCGTGAACAGCTTGATGAGGCCGCCTCTACCGAGCAACTTCGCACCTTAAAAGTTGAAGTTCAGCAATGGATTGACGGTTTAGTTCGTGAATTTAAAATTGATTTTGCTGAAGAAGATTGGGCTGAGGCTCGTGATACCGTTCGTAAATTACGTTTTTTTCAACGTGTAATGAATGATATTGATAAAGCTGAAGATCGTATGTTGGACGAAGAAGATAGCTTCGATCTCGATGATGATTTTTAATCCGCTGTTACCAAATATTTTCAAGGGATACCTCACGCATGGCACTTTTGCAAATTGCTGAACCAGGTCAATCTACTGCTCCGCATCAACATCGTATTGCGATCGGCATTGACTTAGGGACAACCCACTCTTTAGTGGCGACAGTGCTATCGGGAAAACCGAAAGTTCTGCAAGATGACAAAGATCGTGTATTACTGCCGTCGATTGTTCATTACGCAAAAGATTCAACGACGTTTGGTTATGAAGCCAAGCCGTTTATGATGACTGACCCCAAAAATACTGTTGTTTCAGTAAAACGTTTTATGGGTCGCTCACAAGCAGATATCAAATTCCAGCATCCGTATACACTTGTTGGTGCAGAAAATGAGATGCCAGCATTTGAAACTACTGCTGGTCGTAAAACGCCTGTCGAAATTTCTGCAGACATTTTAAAACAGTTAAAAGATCGTGCCGAAGCAAGTTTAAGGAACCCTATCAACGGTGCAGTGATCACTGTTCCAGCATATTTTGATGAAGCACAACGCCAAGCGACACGTGATGCTGCTCAACTTGCGGGTTTAAATGTTTTACGTTTGTTGAATGAACCTACTGCGGCAGCTGTTGCCTATGGATTAGACCAAGATACTAACTTGAGCACCGATCGTAACTACGTGATTTACGACCTTGGTGGTGGTACATTTGACGTTTCTATTTTACGTTTCTCACAAGGTGTTTTTGAAGTTCTTGCGACTGGTGGACATACCGCGCTTGGTGGTGATGACCTTGACCGCTTAATCGTAAAATGGGCAAAAAAACAGCTTAATATCGAAACTTTAAGCGATGAAGAATATGCTGTTTTTGTTGTTGCAGCGCGTCAAGCCAAAGAATATTTAACAGATCATGAATCTGCTGAATTAAAATTACTGGATGATCGCCTCACTTTAGATCGCCCAACTTTTGAATCAATTATTCAAGTTGCACTCGATAAAACCATGAGTGTATGTAAACGTGTACTGCGTGATGCTAAACTTGAACTCGATGAAATCGAACATGTGGTTTTAGTAGGTGGTTCAACACGTTCATATGCCGTACAAAAAGCTGTACGCGAATTATTTGAACGTGAACCACTCTGTACGATCAATCCTGATGAAGTCGTTGCAATTGGCGCAGCTATTACCGCTAACCAGCTCATTGGCAACAGTCAAGATGGTTCATTATTACTTGATGTCACGCCACTTTCTCTTGGTCTAGAAACCATGGGCGGATTGGTTGAACGGTTGATTTCAAGAAATACCGCAATTCCAGTCGCACGCCGTCAAGAATTCACCACTTATCAAGATGGCCAAACAGCGATGTTGATTCATGTGGTACAAGGTGAACGTGATTTAGTCGAGCATTGTCGTTCTTTGGGTCGCTTTGTTTTACATGGCATCCCACCAATGACTGCTGGTCAAGCACGTATTGAAGTGACCTTCCAAGTTGATGCGGATGGCTTACTGACAGTATCTGCGAAAGAAACCACTTCTGGTGTTCAAGCGCAAATTGATATCAAACCATCTTATGGTCTATCTGCAGCGGATACTGAACGCCTCTTGGTTGAAGGTTTCCAACATGCGGAAGAAGACAAACAATTGCGCCATCTGCAAGAAACAAAAGTGGAAGCACAACGTGAGTTGGAAGCTTTAGAACAAGCGTTAAAAGCAGATACCGATTTACTCTCTCAGCAACAGGCCCGCGACTTAATTCTTGCTGCTGAAGCGTTAAAAGCTCGTCTGAAGACCGATGAGCTTGCGGCGATTGAACATGCTGTTCAACAACTTAAAATTCACAGCGATGCGTTTGCAGCACTTCGTATGAATCGACATATTGACCATGCCTTAAAAGGTACAAAACTTGAAGATTGGTCAAACTCAAACTAAAGGTATAGGTGATCAATATGCCACGTATTAAAGTTCTTCCTCATGCACTCATTTGCCCTGAAGGTGCAGAATTTGAAGTCGAACAAAACGCCAATTTATGCCAAAGCTTATTGAAACAAGGCATTAAAATTGAACATGCTTGCGACATGTCTGCGGCATGTACAACTTGCCACGTGATTGTTCGTAAAGGTTTTGACAGCCTTGAAGAAATGAATGATGTTGAAGCAGATCTACTTGACCGCGCATGGGGCTTAGAGCCAGACTCGCGCCTGTCTTGTCAGGTTGAAATTGTTGATGAAGATTTAGAAATTGAAATTCCGAAATATACGATTAATCATGCTTCGGAAAATCACTAAGCTTTATTCATAAAAAAACTCCTCTTTATTAGAGGAGTTTTTTAATCCAAGTTTATTGATCAACATCACAATCATCAAAATATTGCCAAATAGACTCCACATGATCTCTATAAGCACCTTTATCTATAGGTAGGTCATATAATATTTGCAAATCTGGATTATATTTGAGTAATTGTGCCATATTGGTCAATTGAATATTCTGCTCAAAATCCAAACTATTTTCAGAAAAATCATGTGCATCCACATGACAATACATTTGCCAGTCTCCGCCTGCGTGAGATACCCAACGTATTGGCAATTTTCCCTCAATAACACAAGAACAGGCAATAACCCCTAAATATTGTGGGAATGCTTTGTATGCTTGCGGATTAAAATCTCTGGTGAAAGGCGTCGCATCCATCACTTCCTGATAGCCTGTAAATGCAATTCCTCGTTTCGCAAAGAAATTTTCAATATCACCATCTTGACGTTTTGCATTATTCAACCAGATTACTTGCCACTCAGTTAGACGTTCTCCACGATCAGCAGTAAATACGCCTGTTTGAGGTTCATTAATCCAACAGCTTTGACGTATCAAAACCAAAGGATGTTCCGCTCCAGCTGTTTGTTCGGAAAACTGTTGAGCATCTTCATAATTGGAAAATGCACAATAATAATCTTGCCCCTCATATTTATCTAGCGCACCACGTTCTGGGTGACACCAAACTCGATATTCAAGAACATCATCATAAAAATAACCTGCACCAGACTTTACCAAAGCAGGATACTCACCCACCATGTTCTCATCAATAGCCAATGGATACTTTGAAACGAATGCAGACATATTTCAACTCTATAATTAATTATTGAATATTTTTATCTTACTTCATCATCCAAAGTCAGTTTTGGAATACCCTGAGCATTGGTAATTTTTTGTTGTGTTTTGATACGCTGAACCATATTCTCCAAAATTTCAACCAATTCTGGATATTCATAATTCTGCACTTCCTCTAAGTTCAAAACCAGATGAAAACCTTTATAATCGAAATCAAACCATTTTTGTGTATCGGATTTCTTACCTGTGAATTTTTCCATTACCTGCCACGTTTTAACAGGTCCTTGAATCCCTTTTAAATAAATTGGCACTTTCGGTACACATAAAAATTCATTTTTAATTAGCTGATGGGTATCATCCGCAATCAGGATTTCATCTACTTCCGCAGCAGACTGTAAACGCGCCGCCAAGTTTACATCACGTCCCACAATGGTATAGGCCATACGGTGTGAAGCCCCATAGTTCCCAACGTGACAGTAACCCGTACTAACACCCATTCGAATGTGCAACGCTGGATAGCCCATTTTCTTCCAACGCTCACGCAACAATTTCATTTGCTGACGCATTGCGATCGCCATTTCTACACATGACTTCGCATCTTGTTCAACACCCTGAGAATTTGGATCACCGAAGAAGATGAGAATCGCATCGCCCATAAACTTATCAACGGTTG
Organism: uncultured Acinetobacter sp.; assembly: GCA_964553005.1. Lineage (GTDB taxonomy): Bacteria > Pseudomonadota > Gammaproteobacteria > Pseudomonadales > Moraxellaceae > Acinetobacter. The sequence goes on from CAZKJI010000049.1 coordinate 13,173, forward strand.
CTTCATACTGTTTTGCTATTTCAGTCATATGACTTAAATAATCATTAAGTAAAAAAGCTAAATCATCAGGAATAAGTGTTTCTGAGAGTTCGGTAAAACCTTGAATGTCTGAGAAGAAAACCGTTAATTTTTTACGTTTATATTCAATTTTTGCCTCAGCCTCACCCCGCATAATCGATTGCCATAACTGAAGTGGCGCATAACGACTGAGCTGGTTGGCAAACGCAATATAGCGCGTCATTTGATTATGATAATGCTGGCGTTGCTGTCCCAGAATATTGAGACGGCGGTGCTGATAGTAATTACCAATCACAATAAACATCATCAAACCAAATAAACTAACGACAGTCAGTTCTGGATTTGTAGGCTCGAAATATTCTTCAGCAGCAAAAATTGTAAAAGTACAAAAGTAAAAAGTAAGAACACCGATCAGTCCGATTAAACACGCAACAGGGAGTGTAATTTTATTATTTAAACCAACATAAAGAAGCCCAAATAAAATCGTAAAAGTAGGAACTAAACTTAGGTGTAACCCTGCAAGTACAATTGCAACGATGACCGCTTCAAAAGCAAAGAGTACATTTTTTTGAGTATTTTTATCATATTTATACTGAAGCCATTTTTCTAATTTGGGACAAATAAGAAAATGGATCAATAAAAAAGGAAGGATGTAAAGCTGATAGTTAGCACTGGGAGAGGTAAATGCATAGATGACTAAAATCAGTGACAAGATCGAATATCCCATCAAACGATGAAAATAAGCGAACTGTCTAGGTTCTTTATCTATTAACCTATCTAGTGACACCCTACCCTCCTTCCTTGTTATAGAAGACTGTTTTTTATTCTATTTTCTAAATCAGTCCATACGCCAGTCAAATGGCATATCGCCTTGACCACGCAATGCAAGCATCAATGTTTGACGCATATGTGCAAGTACATCATTGCTATAAGGTACGGCTGGCGTTCCCCAAACTGGTTTAGGCCATGCAACATCATTTTGATAACGTACAACATGATGAAAATGCAGTTGTGGCACGACGTTACCGAGTGCTGCAACATTCATTTTGTCTGCACGGAATACGCGTGCCAATTGGCTCGATAACCAGCTTGATTCACGTAAGAATTGCTCTTGATCAGCTTGGCTTAATTCATATAACTCGCTAATTCCCGGTACACGTGGTACAAGAATCAACCAGGGAAATTGCATATCATTCATTAAACGACATGTTGAAAGCGGAAAGTCGCCTACAAAAAATGTATCTTGAGCAAGTTGTGGATGCAAACTAAACATATCTTTATAAATGATGCATAATAATGATGATCAATACTACCACATCAGTTTTGATGTGAATATTATTAGTCACATGTTTGATTACAAATAACAATGATTTTCCTTATTTATTACATCGACATCAGACAAAAAGCACATTCTTTGCTTAAAGGGAATCCAAGCTGTTCAATTCGTCAGCAAAAAATATACTTTTCAACTAACTATGTATGTAGCTCATTTAGGGCTTGTTGAGAATTAACAAAGGCAACTGATTAATTTATAATAGTACTAT
>CAZKJI010000050.1:0-14410 GCA_964553005.1 uncultured Acinetobacter sp.
ATAAGGAATATCTCGAATGAGAGCTTCTACTGTGACCATTAAGACGGAACAAGATATTGAAAAATTGCGTATCTCAGGTCGTTTGGCGGCACAAGTTCTAGAAATGATTGGTCCCTATATAAAGGCTGGTGTTTCAACTGAATATTTAGATGATATATGTAATGATTATATCGTAAAAACTTTACAGGTTATTCCTGCCAATGTGGGTTATCACGGTTTTACCAAAACGACCTGTATTTCCGTCAATGAAGAAGTATGCCATGCTATTCCCTCTGCCAAAAAGATTTTGCGGGATGGAGACATTCTCAACATTGATGTGGCAGTGATTAAAGATGGTTATTTTGGCGATACCAGTCGGATGTACTTTGTGGGTACGCCAAGCCCTGAAGCCAAAAAATTAGTTGAAACAACTTATGATGCAATGCTGGCTGGTATTCGCATGGTTAGACCTGGGGCAACATTAGGTGATATTGGCTATGCGATTCAATCTGTTGCGCAGGCTGAGGGTTATAGTATTGTTCGTGAATATTGTGGACATGGCATTGGACGTGTTTACCACGAACAACCAAATATCCTGCATTATGGTCAGAAAGGTCAGGGCATGGTATTGAGAAAAGGCATGGTGTTTACCATTGAACCGATGGTGAATGCAGGTAGGGCACAGGTGAAAGAGTTAAGTGACGGCTGGACGGTGGTCACACAGGATAAATCTCTTTCAGCCCAATGGGAACATATGGTTGCCGTGACAGAGGATGGTTTTGAATTACTTACCCCGTGGCCAGAGGGAACTGGGCATTATCCTGCTATTCCATAACTACAGCAAAGACCCGATATTAATCGGGTCTGTTTATCGTGGAACACAGGGTAAGTTGTTCAACCAGATAGTCGATAAATACACGGACCGCTGGCAGTAAACCGCGCCGTGATGGATAGACTGCATGGAAAATACCATGTGGAGCAGTCCATTCAGGTAACACTTTCACCAATTGCCCCGTTTTAATAAAATCCTGTGCAATGCTGTCAGGCAGTAAGGCAATCCCACAATTCTGATTGGCTAATTCTGCCAACATCAACAAGTTCGAACCCATAATTACAGGGTTGACCTTAATTTTCTTTTGCTGATGATCTGGACCTGACAGTAGAAAATGCTGGTCAAGATGCTCTTCAGCCATGCTGATAATACGATGTTCCGTGAGTTGTTCAGGCCTATTTAAATGACCAAACTCATTTAAATAGGCCTGGCTGGCAAAAAGTCGTTGTTCAATGGCTTCAAATTGTCTTAAAACCAGATTCGGATCATTATCCAGTTTGGAGCGAACGCGCAAGGCTAAGTCAATGCCCTCATTGATCACATCAACACGGCGGTTACTCACCATCATCTGCACACGGACTTCTGGATATTTTTTCAGGAAAGCAGGTAGTATTTTTGCCATTTGATTCTGGGCGATATCCACAGGCACACTGACCTTGATGACACCCCGCGGCTGGCTGCTTAAATGGTTCACCACATCATGCGCGGCTTGTGCCGCATTCATCATCACCTGTGCATGACGATAGACATCCATACCAATATCGGTAACGGCAAAATGGCGTGAACTACGTTGAATTAAGCGTACACCCAGCTGTTCTTCAAGGTTGTAGACCCGACGGCTGAGTTTTGATTTAGGAATATCGGTTGCACGTTCAGCAGCACTAAAGCCACCATGCTCAACCACAAGCGCAAAGCAATAAAAATCATCTAAATCAGTCAGCATTACGCTATAAACTCCAACTTTTTGTCATTCAGGTTAATTGGTGAAAACGTGATTATTAAACATTTTGGCTTAATAAAATATCCCGAACCTGTTGATATTCGTTTAGTCGCTCAAAGTCTTTGCTTGTTGGCGATGAAATCCGAGACAAGTCCATATTGTCAGTGATATCTGCCAATTTCACAACACGCGCCAAAGGGTTTTGTACAGTCCGTTGAGCGGCTTGTATTCGTGACTCACCTTTTTGTTTGGTTAGTGCAACGATTGCTTCGATAATGTGGGGTTGGAATCCTAGTGCTTGTAAATCTTCGATGCTTGTCTCAGTATCCTCTAGGACATCATGTAGAACAGCAATAATCTTATGCTCAATACTGGGTACATTCAGCATGACTCTCAATGGATGTAAAATATAGGGCACATTGGCTTTATCAACTTGGCCTGCGTGTTGTTTTGCTGCAAATGCAATGGCTTGTTCAAGGGTTGCCATCAGCTAAATCCTCCTATTCAAGATAGATTAGCGTGTCATATTCTTTTAAACTGACTGAAATTCTTTATTGCTTTATTATTATGTCATATCAACTCGTCAATATTGTCGATGCTACTCAGAATATTTTATGTCCATATTGCCAGCATGCTGTTTTGGACTGGGAGCAGGAACAATATATTCAGCCTTGTGAACATACTTTGTTTATGGCGATGGATTTGGGTTTTGAATTTATTGCAGACCGTTTTGAGGATGTTTTAACACAGTCCGTTGAAGAAATTCATGAAGATCCAAACATGAATGTTTTTATGACTGTGACGCAGGCGAACTATCCTGAAATGAAAATTTATAAGGCAGATTTGGGCGTGGAGGGAATGTTTCGTTATATTGGTTTTAGTGAACAGTAAGTTTAGGCAAATAAAAAAGCCAATCATTTGATTGGCTTTCTGCTTTTACAGCTTAGGCTTCAGGCGCTGGGCTGTACTGCTCAACCAATGGCTTTAACTCACCATTCTGGAACATTTCAAGCATGATGTCGCTACCGCCAATGAGCTCGCCATTGATCCATAATTGTGGGAAAGTAGGCCAGTTGGCAATTTGAGGTAAAGTTGCACGAATATCTTGATTTTCCAAGATATTTACATAGGCAAATGGACGACCAATTTGGCTAAGTGCTTCTACTGCACGCGCAGAAAAACCACATTGCGGGAATTGGGGAGTGCCTTTCATGTAAAGTAAAACAGGGTGTTTCGCAATTTGATCACGAATTAACGCTACTGTATCACGCGCTTGTTCCGTCATAGATAGATCCTCAACTAATCTTGCCAAATTATATACCGAAAAACAGTTTACGGGCTATTGTTAAAGATTTTTCTTATATAAATGTGAGTTTATGCTTTCAATCTACGCAAGTTTTTGCTTATATAACTTTTTTCCACTACAACTAATGATAGATTGAGTTTGTTATGACTAATATCACTCTTGCTCCTGTACAACCTGATCAACCTACACACCTTATGGCAACCTATGGTCGTCAGGCGATCAGCTTTGTACGAGGACGAGGGGCGTATCTATATACGGCAGATGGGACAGAATATTTAGATGCCTTGACGGGGATTGCCGTGTGTGGATTGGGTCATGCTCATCCTGTGATTGCGGAGGCGATTGCTGAACAGGCCGCAACCCTGATTCATACCAGTAACTTATTTGAAATTCCGTGGCAAACTGCCGCTGCCCAGAAACTTGCTGAAGTTTCTGGAATGGAAGAGATCTTTTTCTCCAATAGTGGTGCTGAGTCAAATGAAGGTGCGATTAAAATTGCCCGTAAGTTTGGTTCCCAGCAAGGGATTGTCAATCCAAAGATTTTGGTTGCTGAACAGTCTTTCCACGGCCGTACACTGGCCACCTTGTCTGCGACAGGAAATAAAAAGGTTCAGGAGGGTTTTGCGCCGTTGGTTCAGGGCTTCATCCGTGTACCGTTTGGGGATGTCGAAGCGATTCAGGAAGCGGCAATCCATCATCCTGATATTGTTGCGATCCTGATCGAACCCATTCAGGGGGAAGGTGGCGTTAACACTGCGCCACAAGGCTTTAGCTATTTGGAAGAAGTTCGTACTTTATGTAACCAGCATAACTGGTTGATGATGCTGGATGAAATCCAGACTGGAAATGGGCGTACAGGTAAATATTTTGCCTATCAACACACCAATATTGTTCCTGATGTAATGACCACAGCCAAAGGTTTAGGCAATGGTTTCCCAATTGGGGCGGTGATGACTCAGGGTAAAGCGGTAGGTTTACTGGGTGCAGGCAGCCACGGTTCAACCTATGGTGGCACAGTGTTGGGTTCGCGTGTGGTATATACAGTACTGGATACACTTGAAAAAGAAAATGCGGTTGCAAATGCTGCCACTGTCGGTGCCTATATCGTGGATCAACTCAAAGCGCAATTGGCTGGCTGCAATGTACAGGTGCGTGGTTTTGGTATGATGATTGGTATTCAACTACCAAAAGACTGTGCTGAACTTGTTGCGATTGTCCGTGATCAATATAAGTTAATTATCAATGTCACGGCTGGTTCCGTGGTTCGTTTGTTACCGCCACTCAACATGACTCAAGCTCAGGCAGATGAGCTGTTGCAACGTCTTGTGCCTGCAATCCAGAACTTTCTAAAAGCATAGTTTTAGGTTTTTAAAATAAAAAAAACAGGGCAGTGAATTGCCCTGTTTTTTTATTTTTATAGAATTAACCAGAGATATATTGTTGAAGCTGTTCAATCAGGATACGTTGATCTTCCATTGCCGCTTTAACCAAGTCACCAATTGAGATAAAACCCACCAACTTTTCTTGATCCAGTACAGGTAAATGACGTAAATGGCGATCGGTCATGAGCTGTAGACATTCTTCTACCGTATGGTTCAAGCCGACTGAAATGACCTTGGATGTCATAATGTCCGAGACAAGTGTGCTTTCTGAGGTGCGTTCCATCAAGGCGATCTTACGGGTATAGTCACGTTCAGAGAAAATTCCAACCACTTTTTCATCTTCTGCAACCACCAGTGCACCCACACCTTTGTCTGCCATAATTTTAATTGCTTCAAGTACAGTCGCATTTGGTGAGATTGTAAAAATTGATTGTACTGCTTTATTCTTGATGACTTGAGCAACGATTGTCATTGTTTATCCACCTGTGTTGTATTTTCATTTTCATTTAACTTAACGGTATTTGTTTTAATTGCAAAGTCCTAATTGAGCCACAATGATAACTTTTTCTCATGAATGTTTAAAAAGTCATCACTGTAACAATGGAAACTTTAGGCAGTCGCTACAGGTTGATGCTGCATAAAAAAGAAATGCTGCATTTGCTGTGTTGAAAGCTTGAATTTGCGATGAGACGAGTTAAATAAAGCAGGCTCAACTTGTAGACGGGTTAAAGTTGGCAATAAAGATTCATGAAAGTCTTTCGGTGTGATTTTACGTGGCGTGTAATTCTTCCAGTGGGCCTTAGCATAACGATGCGCCTGAACACCATTCAGCCAGAAAGGAAAGACATGACCGTCCTGATCAGATTTGATTGCCCAGCCTTGATGATATAAACCCCAAAGAACACCGCAATACATCATTGTTTTTAGAATTGAAATTTTAATCATCAACTCGCGTGAGACTGGTTGAAAGTGGTTAAACCGATACATATTATTAAACTGATCTTATTTAAACTTATGTTTTATTATAAGAAATTTAGATGTCATTTATGTTTAAACAATTCACTTAAATCGTAAGCAAATATTGTATGCGTTAAAAATGCCAATTTTATCACCTAAATTAACTTTAAATGTGATCTTTGCTATTAAAAATTAAAATGTGATTTGGATGATGGGATTAAATTACTAAAAGACGAAACATGATGAAAAGATAGTGGGGGTTTTATGCAGGCATTAAAAAACGCCACCTGAGCAAGCCAAAGCGTTGGGAGCTTTGACGCAGCGCAAGGACGTTTCTTTATGCTTGTAGGGTTGCCATCTTCTGCCAATACTGTGCTTTCAGGGAGTCACGTTCGACTCGGAAGCCTTGATAATACAACTCTGCCAAAAATAATGCCGCTTTGCCGTGACCTGCTTTCGCTACTTCTTCAAGCTCTTTCACTGCATCCTGAAAGTTTTTTTGTGATTGAATTGTATTTACCGCATTGGCATATACATGCTCTAGTTCATGGTGTGTAAAATGTTGAATCATATAATAACTCCTTATTTTAATTATGATTACCGCAAATTCTATTCAAAGAAACTCTACTTTGAATTTAAGCTACTTTAACTTTGAATTGTTAAAGTATTATGACAAAATTGATTGAATTGTCAAATATATTGCGTGTCATTTCGTAAATAAAAGCTTACACGATTAAACATTTGTCGCAAATAATTTTAAGTAAAATCAAAGTGAGAATAAGAGAAAAGGAGAACAATATGTCAAATGTAATTGATGGTGTAAGCATTGATGTGCCACCATTAGAGAGCCAGATTATCACTTTGGCTCATCATCACCGTAAATTACTGGATGAAGCCATTTTCCATCAGGAAATTCATCTCGGTGATTATTGTCTGGCTCAGCGCAAGCGTGTCTACGATTTTGCCAGCCATTTAAGCCCTGAGCAAAAGGATCGCTTTTACAAGATTTATAATGGCGAATTAAGAAACATTGCTGATGATGATGAATTGCACCCAGCCGATGCAGAGAGCGGTGTCGGGATGTTTGCCATCTTCATTACTTTGGTGATTATTGCATTTATTCTATATTTTGCCTTTGTTCGTACCTTGGTTAATTATTGATAAAGTTTCTGGACGTTCAATAAGTTGTGTAATTGTGACTTATTGAACGTTGGGCTTGTCCTGAATGAATCAGACACATACACTACTTCATAGCTTTGAGGTAAGTTATGCTGTCTATATTTTTTAAACATAAGCTTTTACAGTCTCGGTTTGGGAAAAAAGTCGATCAAATTTGTAATGTTCTGGTCGCAGTTATCCTTTTTTCGATTTTTATTGTTACCTATAATGCCTTGCAACGACCAGTTAATACAATGCAATATCAACAGGTGATTCAGTTTTCACAACAAGCCAGCCATCCTAAAACACAATACATGGCGATAGAGGTTTTAGGTCATTCCAGCATTCGCCGTGTAGACTATTTAAAGTTGTTAAATGCCTATCAGTTTGAATCAAACCGTATTAAACAATATCCAGCAATGAAACAAGAGGATGAGTAAGTTTTAATCGACTCATTTTTATTTATAAATGAATGATTTGGCCCAGTCGGGAAAAAGAAAATAATTTGTGTTAGACTGTCAATCTTTTTAAAAAGCTGCTTTATTCTCAAGGAATCGACATGCAACAGCAATCGAATATGCAAAATAAATTCTTGATAGATGCTGACATCGGTGATGATGATGTCACATTGCCGAGCTTACCTGCTGTCGATGTTCCCATTATTGAGCCAGTTGTAAAAGCTACGGTTGAAGCACCAGTAACAACGCCTGTACAAGAACCATCAACGCTAATGGTTGAGGAAGAAGATACAAAGTCGACTAGTTTCTTTGGCCGTATGAAAGATGGTCTGACCAAAACTCGCCGTAGTTTTACTGATGGTATGGTCAATATTCTGATTGGTGGGAAGGAAATTGATGATGAATTGCTGGAAGAAGTTGAAGAGCAGTTATTGGTTGCGGATATTGGTGTTGATGCGACCAAAACTATTATTGCCAATTTGACGGAAAGAACCGCACGTGGCGACCTGATTTATTCACATGCATTGTATAAAGCACTACAGGAAGAACTGGTTGCTTTACTCGCTCCACGCGTAAAACCATTACATATCGATCCAAATAAATCGCCTTATGTGATTTTGATGGTGGGTGTAAATGGCGTGGGTAAAACGACGACTATTGGTAAACTGGCTAAACGTTTACAAGGTGAAGGTAAAAAAGTCATGCTAGCGGCGGGTGATACTTTCCGTGCTGCAGCGACTGAGCAACTACAAATTTGGGGTGAACGTAACGATATTCCAGTTGTCGCTCAGGGGCATGGTGCGGACAGTGCTTCAGTGATTTTTGATGCGTTCGAAAGTGCGCGTGCCAAAGGCATTGATGTACTGATTGCCGATACCGCAGGGCGTTTACAAAATAAAGCCAACCTTATGGAAGAGCTGAAAAAAGTAAAGCGCGTTATGCAAAAGATTGATGCAACCGCACCACATGAAATTATGTTGATTGTGGATGCAGGTACAGGTCAAAATGCAATTAACCAAGTCCAATTGTTTGATGAAGCTGTTGGCTTAACGGGGATTACCATTACCAAGCTGGATGGTACAGCCAAAGGTGGTGTGTTATTCAATATCGCAAGCCGTACTCATGTGCCAATTCGTTATATTGGTGTAGGCGAGAAGATTGATGACTTACGTCCTTTCTCGGCTAAATCTTTCGTTGCTGCGTTATTTGAAACAGATAAATAGAGAATGTTTAGTCTTTATCATGCATAAAAAACATCCAGCTCTGAGCTGGATGTTTTTTGATTGGGTATTAATTAGATTTTGCAGCTTTTGCTCTTTTGATAGATTTTGATATTTTCTAAATCAGCTTCGTGTTTTTTATAAGCTTTGAGCAATGCATCAGAATTCATGGTTTGTAGTTGAGCTTCTGATTGAGTCGTTGAAAGGTTATTGCCCAGCGTACTTAATGTGCTTGCAGAACTGCTGCCTTTTTGCGCCATAATATTTCCAGCAATGGATAGTAAACCACCGAGTGCTTTTGCATTGCCACTACTTGCTGCTTCTTGTTGTGCCTGAGTTTGTAAATTGTCAAACTGTTCTGCTTGAGCTTGTAGGCCTTTGATTTCACGTTGTGCTGTTGCTGAAGATACTGCAAGTGCAGCACAGTCCATTGCACCCAATTGAGCAACAGAATAAGGTGTTGTATCAACATACGCTGTTGTTGTCGTTGCAGCTTGTTGTTTCTGTGCTGTTGCCATATTGGCAGCCTGATTTAATGCCGCACCTGTATCGCCACTTTGCACTGCTTGAGCAATTTTTAAGGCATTATCTAAAAAACCTGCTTGTGTTGTTAAAGATACAGATAAAAGTGCGACTGTGGCTAAACTTAAAGATAAGCGTTTCATTTTTCATCACCCCGTACAGATTAAAACAATTTTTATACAAGAGTGTAGTTTAGGCATAATTTACTAAAATTGTCCATCCCTTAAATTTGGGGGTAAGTAAAATTAATGGAAATATTTTAATAATATAAATTTAATGATAGTAAAGTATGGGTTGATTGTAGTTATACTTGGGCTGTGAAATGAAAGAATATGTAAGTGAAATACTTAGTATATTTTTAGGTGCTGATAAGTGTTTCAAAAATGAAACGATCTGTCATATTTTTTAGTCTATGCTAAAAAAATGTGTCGTTATACACTACATTCAATCCAGGATAACGCCAAAAGGGCAAAAGTAGGAATAACAACATGAGTAACTTTTTAAATAGTATTAAAGCACGCCGTACCATTTATGCAATTGGTAAAAATGTACCAGTCGATCAGGCGAAAATCGAAGAAACCATTCGTGAAGCAGTAAAGCAAAGCCCATCATCATTTAACTCACAAACATCACGTGTTGTGATTTTATATGGTGAGTCTCATACAAAATTCTGGGAAATTGTGCGCGAAACTTTACGTAAAATGGTTCCAGCAGAAGCATTTGCAAATACTAGCGCGAAAATTGATAGTTTCTCAGCAGGTTTTGGTACAGCATTATTTTATGAAGATCAAGATGTTGTAAAAGATTTACAAGAGCAATTCGCATTGTATGCGGATAACTTCCCAGTTTGGTCTGAACATTCAAGTGCAATTGCACAGTTCGCAACATGGACTGCATTATCTGAAATTGGTGTTGGTGCATCATTACAGCACTATAATCCAATCGTGGATGCCGAAGTGGCTGAAACTTTTGATATTCCAGCAAACTGGAAATTACGTGCCCAGCTTGTATTTGGTTCTATTGAAGCGCCAGCAGGTGAAAAAACCTATATGGATGATGCTGCACGTTTTAAAACGTTTAACTAAGTAAATATACGTATCATTAAAAAGAGCACTCAATGTGCTCTTTTTTTATTTAAGGGTTTGTATTCGCCAAAAGAAGTATAGTGCTTAGCATAAGAAATGCTGTAGATATCTTAAAAAAGCCAAATTGTTGGAATAGACAGTTTTGTTTTATGTCATAAAATGGTCATAATCGCATAGCATAGTGCATACGGTTTCATAAGTTATTTATATCGAGAACAGTCTAATGTCTTTTAGAGTTGGTATTGCTGCTTTGGGGTTATTGTTAAGTAGTTCAGGTTTTTCGGCGGTTACCATCACTGCTCCTGAGGAAATTGTGATTCTTGCGGTGAATGGTCAAGAAGTTAATAATGGCTTGATTCCATCCAGTAAAAACAACTATCAGGTTGATGCTGGTAATTTGACACTGAATGTACGTTACCGTGAATATTTTGAACATTTAAATGGCGAGCATGACATTGTTAAATCAGGTGTTGTCACTATTCAGGTATCTGACCTACAAGATAATCGGTCCTATACGTTGGGGCTGGTCAATGGTCCAAAAAACTTTGAGGCCGCAAAAAAATATGCACAACAGCCTACTGTAGCCCTGTATGATCAAAATAAAAAATTAATCGTTCAGCAAACAGGTGCAAACAATGAAGCACAGCCCTGGTTCTCAGGTAATAGCTTATTAGGTCGTACTCTGGATTTGACTCAGAAGAATAAGAACAATGCCGTGAACCAGCCTGCGCCTGTATATGCAGCAAACGCAACTTCTATGGCTGTAGCAGCACCCCTAGCCATAACGACAACAAATGGAGCAGCAAAAACCACAGACCAGCAGTTGGCTGAGTTGTGGCAGAAAGCGTCCAAAGCTGAACGTCAAAAATTTATGGCTTGGTTGGCAGGACAAACTAACTGATTCAGTTATTGATTTGATAAAGACCGATGTTATCATCGGTTTTTTATTCACTTTATGAAATAAAATGCCTTTAAATATTAGAAAAGTAGAGAATGATGATCTGGAACAGTTGGTTAAGTTAATCAATGTGGCGTATCGAACACAGTCTGGACGAAGCTGGACAACTGAACAGGCGTTTGTGGCGGGTGACCGAATCAATAAAACCCAGTTAATCGACCAGCTTAATCAAAGCAATTTTGAATTATTGATTGGTGAAACAGAGTCCACACAACTGGTTGCCTGTATTGGACTAAGCTATCAACAGGATTGTGCTGAAATCGGCACGTTTGCCATTGATCCCTCTATTCAAAACTCAGGTATTGGCAAGGAAATTCTTGCTTATGCAGAGCAGTATGTCCTGCAGAATCATCCATCAGTTACCTATTTCCTGATGTATGTACTGGATGTGCGAACTGAACTGATGGCCTATTATCAACGTCGCGGTTATCAGCCTACAGGAAAAACAGAATTTTATCCGATTGAAGCCAACGTAGGGCAGCCTTTAGTGCCTATTCAACTGGTTGAAATGAGGAAAGACATTTTAAGACAGCAGTAAAAAAAGCCACAACTTAAATCAGCCATGACATTTTGCCCAAAATAAATTAAGCCTGATTATGGGTCATTGAAGCTGTCTCAACAGGTTTTTGTAGGGAACCAATTGAACCAATCTGCACTGTCTAGTTTTTAATAACAGGGTGTAATAACAGGAAAGAGTTGGAACAACTAGTCTGGCTATGCTCAAGCCTGATCAGATGTATGACAAAAGAGAAAGTCGAGCTAATTGCTTAACTCGACTTTAAATGAAATATTGTCAGGCTATTTCAGGATGAGACACCGCACTAATTACCCAGCCAAATAAAATAGCCTAAGCACATTAACGGCCAGGCAATAAAAGGGCTAAATAACCATTTCCATAACCAGAATCTTGGTATAAATCCCACACCATGAATAAAGCCACCAGAAATTCCAATCATAACCAACATGAGTTGGCTATGGTTATAATGTCCATTGGCATCCAGCATCAATGCAGGATGTACCAGTAAAATGGCAGCAAGGGGCAATGCCAACAAAAACGAAACGGTCATTGCAAGCACTTGTGCCTTACTATTCTTCGGTGTTGTCATTGCTTGAGCCATTAGCTTATTCCTCATCTAAATCTTGATGGTGTTCAATGTATAGCGCACTCAGTACACCTGCGAAGCATGCCATCAAAATGCCTAGAATCCATGCAAAATACCACATTCCACATCTCCTCGTTAGTACAAACTATGTGAATTTTCTTCAATGTGTTTGTTAGTGATGACACCCCACATTTTGTAATAAGACCAAGATGTATAGATCAAAATGAGAGGGACAAAAATACATGCGGCAACGGTCATCACACCAAGGGTTTTATGACTAGATACCGCATCCCACATGGTCAGGCTTGACGCTGGATTGATGCTTGATGGCAATAAGAATGGGAACAAGGCAAAACCAGCAGTCAGGATTGCGCCCACAATCATCAGGCTTGTACCTGTAAAGCTTGCGGCAGCTTTTTGTTTGCCCGCGCTGATAATTACCAGCAATGCACCAAGAATCGCTGCAATCGGTGCGGCCATGGTCATTGGATAAGTACCATAGTTATTCATCCAGCCATGATTGGTATTGGTCACCACATCTTTTGCCAGTGGATTTAGTGCGGCATTGGTATTAACCGCAGTAGCGTAGGCATAACCCTCAATGTTGCCAAAGTATAACCATGCACCCACTGCGAGGAAGCACACAAGAAACACGATTGCCATGATCTGTGTTGCCTTGGCGGAACGATTATGTAATGCACCGTCGGTACGTAGCATTAACCATGCACCGCCGTGGGCGCATAACATTGATAAACTCACGATACCGCACACAAGTGCGAATGGATTCAATAAGGCAAAGAAGCTGCCTGTGTATTGTGAACGCAACGTATCATCCAGACTGAATGGAACGCCCAGAAATAAGTTACCAAACGCAACACCAAACACCAGTGCTGGAACTGCACCACCAATACATAGACCCCAGTCCCAGGAGTTACGCCATTGGGTATTTTCCAGCTTGGAACGATAGTCAAATCCGACAGGTCGCAGGAACAGGGCAAATAAAACCAATAGTAATGCCCAGTACATGCCTGAGAATGCGACGGCATAAACCATTGGCCAGGCGGCGAACAGGGCACCGCCCGCAGTAATAAACCAGACTTGGTTACCATCCCAGTGTGGTGCAATGGTGTTGATGGCGGCACGGCGTTCAGAGTCGGTTTTGCCTACAAATGGCATCAGTGCCATTGAGCCCATGTCGAAACCATCTGTGAGGGCAAAGCCAATCAGTAAAACACCAACCAGTACCCACCAGATAATTTTGAGAAGTTCATATTCGATCATGATTGAGCCTCCCCAGTTTTTGCAGCCAGTTTCTCAAAGTGATATTTACCAGTATGCAAAGAACTTGGACCTAAACGAGCAAATTTGATCATTAAGTACATCTCAATAATAAGAAGTACAGTATAGAACGCGGCAAGTGCGATGATTGAACCCCACACATCACCTGTGCTTACGCTTGAAGCAGATAGATGTGTTGGTAAGATTTCACCGATTGACCAAGGTTGACGACCACCCTCAGCCACATACCAACCTGTTTGTGCTGCAATCCATGGGAGTGGAAGAGCGAACAGGGCGTATTTGAGTAACCAGGGCTTGTTTTCTGCGTTGCGTTTTGCCACAGCCCAAGTTGCCAAAAGGAACAGCAATAGCATGAGGAAACCAGATGCAACCATGGCACGGAAAGAGAAGAACAATGCCGCTACATTAGGAATGGTGTCCTTTGTTGCTGCCTGAATGTGCTCTTCAGTTGCATCGACCACATTTGGAGAATATTTTTTCAATAAAAGACCATAACCCAAGTCTTTCTGGTTTTTCTCAAATGAAGCAATCAAGTCAGGAGAGCGGTCTCCAGCACGAAGTTTTTCCAGCTCACTGTATGCAACCATACCATTACGGATACGGATTTCGTGTTCTTTCATCAAGTCATGGATACCAGTGACCTGTTTATCGGTAGAACGTGTGGCAATGATACCCATAACATATGGAATTTTGATTGCATAGTCGGTACGCATTTCTTTTTGGTTGGGGATACCAAACAGGGTAAATGCGGCTGGGGCAGGTTCTGTATGCCATTCAGCTTCAATTGCAGCCAGTTTGGTTTTTTGAACATCACCCAGTTCATAACCAGATTCATCACCCAGTAAAATGACGCATAGGGTTGAGGCTAAACCGAAAATTGCGGCGATTGCGAAAGAACGGCGTGCAAATGGTAAATCACGTTTCTTTAGCAGGTAATAACTTGAGATCGCAAGTACAAAGATCGAACCTGTGACATAACCCGCAGACACAGTGTGTACGAATTTGACCTGAGCAACTGGGTTGAAAATCAAGGCACCGAAATCAACCAATTCCATACGCATGGTTTCATAGTTAAAAGCTGCACCTACAGGGTTTTGCATCCAACCGTTTGCGATCAAAATCCACAAGGCAGACATATTGGAGCCAATCGCAACTAGCCAAGTTACACCTAAGTGTTGAACTTTAGAAAGACGATCCCAGCCAAAGAAGAA
>CAZKJI010000051.1:0-14375 GCA_964553005.1 uncultured Acinetobacter sp.
CTGGTCGATGATCATGGTACTGAGCCACTCAAGAAAGCACTTGCCAAAATCACGCCGATTGAACAAGCAGATTATGTCATTTCAACTGCACACAAAGCCAAAGGCTTGGAATGGAATCGTGTGCATATCGAAGATGATTACCAATTTAAAATAAATGGCCTAGAACATAAAATTACAGATGAGGAATTAAGACTACTTTATGTTGCCTGTACTCGTGCTAAAGTAAGTTTAAATATTCATCATCTTTACGATTTAATACAACAATTAAAACGGGGCGCTCCCTCAAGTCTTCGCCAGTCCGTAGGTTAAAGCGCTTATGTTCAGGGAGAGCTTATGCAACTTGAATCAGTGCTATTTAAACATGTTGGCATGTTTCGCGACTTAACCATTGAATTTCAACCGACTCAACGTCCAATTACACTTATTTTAGGTGAGCAAGCTACAGGCAAAACTACAATTTTAAAAAATATCTATCAAGCCTTAACGTGGTTTTCCGCACGTTATAAAGATATTCGTACCGCAGGTGTCGTGATTGCTGATCAAGATATTTTGTTGACACGCTTACAAGCCAAAGTTCAAGTCCAAGTTAGAATGAGCAGTGAATTAACTCATCATCTACCAGAAAGTAGCTCTGCACAAACGACCGACACTCAAAACTGTAGTTGGAAGTTATTTAAAACGTTTAACAGTCAAGGCATTGGAATTAGCCAAGTTGAAACGCAGCAACTTGATCAAATGGTATCGCTATACCAAAAAACCAGTCTTCAAGATCCATTATTTGGATTACCGTTAATTGCGTATTATCCTGCCGAACGATTTGTACAAGAGGTTAATTTACAAAGCAAGAATGCGCCAGTAACACTACAAGATATTGCTGCCTACGATTTAACAGCGATTCCATACACAACTTTTGCGCGTTTCTTTGAGTGGCTACGGGAAATTAGTGATGTTGAAAATGCTCACTCTGCCCATATCGTCAGACGTCTTATTGGCAACGATTTCAGTCAGCAAAATCAATCAGAGGTTTTGCAGCAATTACAACAAGAACTGATGAATCATCCTAAACAACTTTCAGCACCTAATTTATATGCGCTGAAAAAAAGCTTACATACCATCTTTCCAGAATTGAATGATATCTATATTCAATATATTCCTAAACTTCAATTAATGGTGCGTTACAAAGATCAAACCATTCCCTTTCAGCAATTATCGGCCTCTCTTAAATCATGGATTGCATTGGTCGGTGACATTACACGTCGTTTATGCTTGCTTAATCCACATTGTTTCGACCCATGTTTAGAAGGTGAAGGCATATTATTAATTGATCAAATTGAGCATCAGTTAGATCAAAATATGAGTGCTGAAATTTTAGAGCGTTTGCATCAAGCATTTCCAAGACTACAAATTATTGCTTCAGGCAATCGCGATGAATTATTAGAACATGCTTTAGAATATCAATGCTTCAGGTTAGGTGATAAAGAAATTTATGAGATTAATCTTGAGAAATCTCAACAACAACTTTCACAACTCTATAATGAGTTAAGTCAATCAGAAAGCATTCTCTTGCAGCAGAATCAACACTTATTAGAATCAGAAAATTTGGTCAGTAAAGTTGATGAACTCTTTCATCAAATTCAAGCGCTTGATGAGCAAGAAAAGAGTCATTTGCTTCATCTACTTAAAATTGATGATACCCCTCAAGAGACATCACTTTAAGATTGATTGCATCATTAATCCTCATAAACTAGAGGTCAATTTTTTCTTTTAAATAGGTCTTCTGTACTGAAACACTAGATTGTAGGGATACGCATTTCATCCAAGACCAGATCTCTATCCCTGTTAGGTACACAGATAATCGAATGGAAAATATTCAATTAAATAGCGAACAAAAAACGTTGATAGACAAGTTTTAGCGACAAAGATGTTGTTAGTTTCATGTAATAACATCAGATTTTTGTTGATTTTTTATAGTAAAATAAAATTCATTTTTTACTTTCAAGTTGTGCAATACAACTTGCTCTTTCCGTTAACTTGATTGGGTTTCGAGACTTGAAACTTTGGCTTTCTCTTTGAACGCCTTAAGTCTTGGAAGAAAATCCACCATTAGGTCTCTCGACCTAAATCATCGACATGGATACCAGTGTGCTACCGATTATTATTTTATTACCTCTCATACTTGGCACAACCCTTGTCTCACAATTGCAACGTATTTCACGGGGTATGACGGCAATTGGAGCAATTGGCATTAGCCTGAGTTGTTTTATTTTATTGCTTAGCCAAGCTGAAACGGTTTTACAGGGTAATGCCCTGCAACAGAGTTGGGAATGGCTTCCACAACTGGGGATCAATCTTAGTTTTCGCCTTGATGCATTAGGATTATTGTTCGGTTTACTCATTAGTGGGATCGGCACACTGATTTATATTTATGCCTATTATTATCTCAGCCCCAAAAACTCACTCAGTAAACTGTATCAGTTGCTCATGCTATTCATGGCGGCTATGCTTGGGATTTCACTCTCCAACAATTTGATTATCTTACTGGTATTTTGGGAACTGACCAGTATTTCTTCATTCTTGCTCGTGGGCTATTGGAGTCAATATGATGCCGCCCAACGTGGTGCGCGTATGGCACTCACGATCACAGGGATGGGCGGTTTGGCGATGCTAGGGGGCTTTGTCCTCTTAGGACAGATGGCAGGTACTTACCAGATTGACCAATTGGTGTTAATGAAAGAGTCTATTCAGCAGCATCAATTATTTGTTCCCACTCTACTGCTCATTTTACTAGGTGCATTTACCAAAAGTGCGCAATTCCCATTTCACTTTTGGTTGCCAAATGCAATGGCAGCACCTACGCCTGTTTCAGCCTACCTGCACTCTGCCACTATGGTGAAAGCAGGTATATTTTTATTAGCCCGCTTAGCGCCACTCTTTATTGGGGCAGCGCTGTACCACAATATCGTAACCTTCGTCGGTTTATTCACTTTATGTATGGCAGCGGGTTTCGCCATATTTAAAGAAGATCTCAAAGGGCTTTTAGCTTATTCAACCATCAGCCATTTAGGTTTGATTGTTTGTTTACTCGGCATCGGTTCGCCACTCGCTGTTGCAGCAGCAATCTTTCATATCATTAATCATGCAACATTCAAAGCTGCTCTTTTCATGATTGCAGGCATTATTGATCATGAAACAGGAACACGTGATTTACGTAAGCTCAGTGGTATCTGGCAACTTCTTCCGTTCACAGGTACTTTAACCATGATCACCGCTGCTTCGATGGCTGGTGTACCGCTAACCAATGGCTTTATTTCCAAAGAGATGTTCTTTACTGAGTTATTGGCAAACCTATCAGGTCCAGTAATGATAATTGCAGCGATCGTGGCAACTTTATCCGGTATTTTTGCTGTTACTTATTCTATTCGCTTGGTACATGGCGTGTTCTTTGATGGTGGGCTTGGTAAACACGTTCCTAATAAAGATGCACACGAACCGCCTCTCGGAATGCGCTTACCTGCGATTATATTAGCGACATTATGTATTCTGGTCGGCATTCTGCCTGCACTATTGGCCGGAACAGTGGTGAATAGTGTAACGCGCGCGAGTTTGGCTCAACCTGAATTTGAGGGTGTCCATCTTGCCATCTGGCATGGTTTTAACACGCCATTGGTCATGAGCCTGATTGCACTGGTCGGTGGAACGCTGTTCTATTTTGCTCTGGCCAAAGATGGAAAACTGCGTAAAATCGACCTTGACCCTCAGTTTGGGCAGTTACAGGGTCGAATTTTATTTGATTTATTCCTAAAACATCTATTGCTCAACAGCCGTAAGATTAAGCAAGTCACCGAGAATGGCTCCTTGCAAAGCTACCTGCTCTGGATTGTGCTGTTTAGCATCGCCATGGTTGGCTTGCCGCTGTTCAACCAGGGCTTAACCACAGGCACCCGCGAACTGACCCATGCACCGTGGGTGGCGATCGTTCTCTGGCTCACCCTGTTCTCTGGCTGCTGGATGATGCTCTGGTTTCACCATGAACGCATCAAGGCGGTGCTGATTAGTGGTGCAGTGGGTCTGGTGGTCACCATGGTGTTTATTACCCTGTCAGCTCCCGACCTTGCCCTGACCCAAATTACGGTTGATATCGTGACCACTGTGTTACTGCTGATGAGTCTATCCTTGCTGCCACAGCTCACGCCTTATGAATCCAGTCGCTCACGGCGCTGGCGCGATGCCAGTCTGGCAATCGCAGGTGGTCTGGGAATTGGTTGGATTACATGGATGATCCTGACCCGTGACCACAATTCGATTTCATGGTTCTTTATGCAACAGTCGATTCCTCTGGGTGGCGGCTCCAATGTGGTCAACGTTATCCTTGTGGATTTCCGTGGTTTCGATACTTTCGGTGAAATTACAGTATTGGGTATTGCAGCAATAGGAGCACTGTGTCTCATGGATGGTATGCGTGCACATGGCACCACCATGACCCAGGGCCTGACCTATCGCTTCAATCCATCCCCATTGATGTTGCGTATCACGGCTTCATGGGTACTGCCTCTTGCACTGGTAGTCAGCACCTATATTTTCATGCGTGGACACAACTATCCAGGTGGTGGTTTTATCGCAGGATTGATTACGTCAATGGCCCTCATCATCCAATATATCGTTTTGGGTCAGGACCAGGTCGAACAGTTAATAAAAGCCAGAGCTGGGCGTTTATATGAAATCTGGATTGGCACAGGCCTCACCATTGCTGGTCTCACAGGTATTGCAGCATGGTTTTGGGGACGCCCTTTCCTGACCAGTGCCCACATTTATGTAGAACCACCATTATTGGGCAAAATGCATCTGGCCTCAGCCGCATCCTTTGATTTGGGTGTGTATATCACGGTTGTGGGTGCAACCATGCTGTTGATCGCAGTGTTGGGAGACTCACGTCACTCCAGCATGTCTGGCCCTATTCCCAATGGAGACAAATAAATGATCAGCCTTGAATTTTTACTGGCTTCGGGAATTGGTCTACTCACCGCCACAGGGATTTACCTCATCCTGCGTGCCAGAACCTTTCCCGTGGTACTTGGCCTTGCCATGATTGGCTATGCCGTAAACCTGTTCCTGTTTGCGATGGGACGTTTACAGGTCAATGCCCCTGCCATCTTGACGGAAACCACCAAGGTCACCGACCCATTGCCACAGGCACTGGTTCTAACCGCAATCGTGATTGGTTTCGCCACCACGGCCTTTGTTGTGCAACTGGCACTACGCAGTCGTTATGAATCGGGTACGGATCATGTTGATTCAAAAGAAGAACCAACCCTGACTTATGACCCACGTGAGGATGAGCCATAATGTTTGATTTTAATACTTTCTGGCATGCTCACACCCCTATCATGAGTATCCTGATTCCAGCATTGACCAGCTTTTTGTTGTTACTACTGGGCAATCCAGGCGCAGGTTCTCTCAAGCAGGACTGGCGACAACCCTGGCGGCGTGGCATCAGCCTGGTCTCCGCAATTCTGGGCCTCCTCACTGCCATCAGTTACCTGATGGTTGCCAATACAGGCCAGATTAGCGTTTACCAACTCAGTGAATGGTCCGCACCGTTTGGCATTGTACTGGTACTGGATCGCTTATCGGCATTTATGCTGGTGCTGACCTATGTCCTTGCCGTTCCCGTGATCTGGTATGCCAGCGATAACTGGGACACCCGCGGTCGCTATTTCCATACCATGATCCACTTCCTGTTGATGGGAGTCTGTGGCGCATTCCTGACAGGTGACCTGTTTAACCTGTTTGTCTTCTTTGAAATCCTGTTGATGGCTTCCTATGTGCTGTTACTGCATGGTCAGGGCCGTCCAAGATTCCAGTTGGGCATCCATTACGTTACTATCAACCTGCTGGCCTCCGCCCTGTTCCTGATTGGTCTGGGCATGATTTATGGCAGTGTCGGCAGCCTGAACATGGCGGATGTAGGTCGTCTGATGTCAACGCTGGACAATGATCAACACAAACTCGCCATTGCAGGTGGCTTACTGCTGTTTGTGGTGTTTGGCATCAAGGCCGCAATGCTGCCTGTCGGATTCTGGCTGCCAAAGACCTATGCGGTTGCCAGCACACCCGTTGCCGCCATCTTCACCATCATGACCAAGGTGGGGATTTACGCCATCTTGCGCGTCAACGGTACAGTGTTTGACGATGCTATGGCACAAAGCATTTTTAAGAACACCCTATTGTTGATTGGTCTGGTCACTTCACTTTATGGGGTGATTGGTGCAATTGGTGCAGAACGGCTACGTCGTTTTGTGGGCTTTATGGTACTGTCGTCTGTGGGTACATTGCTGATCGCGATTGCCATGTTCAACACACAGGCATGGTCAGCAGCCTTGTATTACCTAGTGCATAGCACGTTGATTGCAGCGGCATTTTATTTGTTCTGTGGCTGGATCACCGCTCAACGTGGCACGTTCAAGGATCACCTGAAAGTTGCACCCAAAATCAAGAATGAGAAGGCGGCGGCACTGACCTATTTCCTGATTGCGATGATGATGGCAGGTTTACCGCCATTTAGCGGCTTTCTGGGCAAGGTCTTTATTTTACAGGCCACCGCTGAAACTGCCTATCAGGGCTGGATTATTGCTATTATCCTGATCGTTAGCCTACTCAGTATTTTGGCATTCACTCGGGTGGGGTTTATTCTATTCTGGCGTGCTAGCCCTCCCGAGATGAACCCGAATGAGGCTGCCTACACGGCATATCAGGCTTTGCCCGAATCTGCTCCAAATCGTAATGATAAAGCCATCTATATGATTCTGGCGGGACTGATGGGCTACGTTGTGTTTGCGGCCCCGATCTACAACTATACAGTATCCACCGCACAGCAAATCCAGAACCATGCGCTCTACAATCAGGCCATTTTAAAAACGGATGCACAGGGTCGCGTGATCAGCGTACAGCCTTATGATCCAGCCTATCTGCCTGAAACTAAATATGGCGGTGAGGTTGAAGACCACAATGCCGTGCTGATTCCCGATGTTATTTCCAAAGCAACCCTGCAAGGTGAGCATATCTCGGAATACAAGCAGCGCCAGATTGCTGAACAAACACTGGATATGCCGACAATTCCAAATTCAACCCAGTTAAAGCCAATGGAGGAACACTGACATGCAAAAAATAAGCTTGCTCGACCGTTGGTTCCCCCATCCCTTTGTGTCATTTCTGGTGTTTCTGAGCTGGCTGATGCTATCGCACAGTGTGGACGCGACTGACATTTTAATGGCGCTGTTACTGGCGATTGTGATTCCCCGTCTGGTACGTCCCTTTATTGCCAGAACCCCTCACATTCACTGGCTACCTGCGATCAGGCTAGTGTTTGTGGTGCTGTGGGATATCATTATTTCAAATTTTCGTATTGCCAAACTGGTGCTGGGTCCGCTGGATCAGTTGCATCCCAAATGGTATCGCGTGCCACTGGAAACTGAACATGAACAGGTCAATACCTTGCTGGCGATGATCATTACCACCACCCCAGGAACTGTTTCGGCTGGGATTGATCAGGAACGGGGAGATATTCTGGTTCATGCACTCAGTACAGATGATACCGAGCTGGATATTCAGGACATTAAAAAGCGCTATGAAATGCCTTTGATTGAAATTTTTGATGTAAAACTGAATAAGGGAGCAAGCAAATGACGATTTTACCGTATGCACTGGGTATTGGTCTAATTGCCATTACTACATCCATGTTCCTTTGCCTCATCCGCCTGATTATTGGACCGTCTGTGATTGACCGTCTACTGGCACTAGATACCCTGTTCCTGAATGCCACCTGTTTGGTTGTGGTGCTGGGCATTTACTGGGTTAGCAACAATATGTTTGAGGGAGCCTTACTGGTTGCAATGCTTGGCTTTGTGTCCACAGCCGCGCTTGCCCGTTATTTTACCACTGGGCATGTGATTGATTAAGGAGAGTGGTTATGCAAATAATTTTTGAGATTATCATTTCGTTCTTTTTGATCTTTGGTGCATTTTTCATGCTCGTAGGTTCCATCGGAATGATTCGTCTACCCGACTTATTTATGCGTCTGCATGCACCGACTAAATCAAGTACGTTAGGCTTAGGGAGTTTTTTAATTGCAGCTATGGTATTTGGAGCGACTCAAGGTCGTTTCGGTTTTGCTGAATTATTGATTACTTTATTTGCGTTTATTACTGCCCCAGTATCTGCAAATTTGATGGCACAAGCTGCAATTCATTTACGTTTGCGTTCAACCAGTGGTGATGTTCCAGAGGCTTTAAATCGTCCGCTACCATGGCAACGTTATAGTCGTAATACAGAAAAGAAAGACCAACTATAGTTGGTCTTTCTTATAAGATAATGCTTACGTTAATAAAATAAATTCAGAATCGAAGTTAGATTATCAATCTACTTAATCTTAAGACTCTGTAATTTGTGCATATTCAATTTCCAAGTCTGCTTTCTCAACTAAATCTAAGGGGAGATTACCTTGAATGGCTGGTGCTAAGGTTTTAAATTCATTGACTTGCTTTAATAAATTACCTTTTCCACTAATCAATTGATTTTCCGATTTCTGATAAGTTTCAGCAGCCTTATCTAAATGTTTTTTAATATCTTTAAAACTATCAAGGAAAACTCTTAACTTCTGAAAAACTGCATCAGCTTTACTTGCCAAGGCAGCAGTATGCTTATTTTGTTCTTCAAATCTCCACAGCTGGCGAACAATATTCAAACTCGTTAATAATGTTGTCGGTGTTGCAACAAGAATATTCTTTTCAAGAGCCTTCTGAAAAATACTTTCATCTGCTTTTAAAGCTTCAACAAAAGCAGACTCTATGGGAATAAACATAAATACTATTTCAGGAGAATTTATACCTTTTATTTTATGATATTCTTTAGCTGATAATTCATTAATCCTATCTGAAATGGCTTTTACATGTTCCATTAAAGCAATTCTTCGATCTTGCTCATTATCAGAATTAATATATTGAGTATAAGAATTTAACGATACTTTAGAGTCAATAATTAAATGCTTATTTTGTGGCAAATACACAATCGCATCAGGTCTCAATCGCCCTTCTTCCATAGTTACAGAAACTTCCCTTTGAAAATCTTTCCCCAATTGAAGCCCTGAACGTTCCAAAACATTTTCTAATATTAACTCTCCCCAATTACCTTGTGTTTTTTTCTGACCTTTTAAGGCTGTTGCCAATTGATGTGCTTCTAATGTAATTTTTTGATTAAGCTCCTTTAACTGGAAAAGCTCTTGGCGTAATTCTCCTTGTTGCATAGTTTCTCTATTATGAATTTCTTGCACTTCTTTTTTGAAACTATCGATAGATTGTTGAAATGGGTTAATTACTGCAGAAATACCAATCTTACTCGTTTCTTGCAATGAAATTGTTTTTGCATCAAGAATATCATTCGCTAGAGCCTTGAACTGATTTGTTAACTCTAGTTTTTGTTTTTCAAAATTAGACGTTTGTTCTGAAAAATTCTTTTCTCTTTCTTCTAATGAAGTTTTAAGTTCAATCAACTCGTTTGACAACTCCAAATACTGTTGATTTTTACGTTCTAAAGTATCTTTCTGAATTGTAGACAATGACTTCAGATCATTGTTTTGGCTTAATAAATCTTCATATCTTTGGTTGTACGATCTGACCATTTCATCATACTTAGCATTAAGACTACTGAAGTCTTGCTCTTTCTTATTTTTTAAAATTTCTATTTCTGTTTTTTCATTTTGGATCCGCTGAAAGTCATTATTCACTACTATTAAGTTTTTATTTCTTTCTTCTAGCTCTGTTGTTACCTTTTGAAGAAAGATCTCTTTCTGGTGATATTGATCTTGGATTACCTCAAAATTTTTCTTTAATAAAGCTATTTCACTCATTTTCTCATCAATAATTTTTTCATAATTTTCTACTTTCAGTTGAAATGTTGTTAGCTCTTTACCCAAGATAACTTTAGTAATAAAAAATCCTAAAGCTAAGCAAACTAGACAAACAATAATTAATATAATAATTTCCATAATACACCTTTCATATAACTCTAAAACTCATGTTTCTGTTATTTACATATTTTAAGAATATTAATATGGATCATAATTCTTATTTATTATTATCTCAATAAATAAAAAGCCACCCGAAGGTGGCTTTCTTTTAAAACTTATTCTTTATCGTCTTGCCCTTGTTCAGGCAGATCCTTCACAGCTTCCGCGATCAGACCAAACATATAGTTACCATAGGCATTAGTTTTATCGTAATGGAAACGCAATCTTGGCGTAATACGTGTCTTGATACGACGGCTCAATTCATGACGCAAGAAACCAGAAGCTTTATTCAATACATCTAAAGTTTCTTTATTTGCAACTTCACTTTGCTCATCACCAAGTTCACGTCCCATCACAGTGACATAAACTTCAGCATAACCCATGTCTGCACTGACTTTCACCGCAGAGATGGTCACTAGACCACCTAAGCGAGGATCTTTAAGCTCTTGACGGATCAGCTCAGACAACTCACGTTGTACTGAATCCGCCATGCGCTTTAAGCGTTGGCTACCCGCCATTAAAGACTCCGTTTAATCAATTGAACATCATAGACTTCGATCTTGTCTTTAACTTTGATGTCTTTATAACCTTTGACTGCAAGGCCACATTCCATACCAGCACGAACTTCTTCAACCACTTCTTTATAACGACGAAGAGATTCAAGTTCACCTTGGAATACAACCACGTCATCACGTAATACGCGAATCGGTTTATTACGATGCAATGTACCTTCAAGTACCATACAGCCAGCTGCTGCACCAAACTTACTTGAGTGGAAGACTTCACGTACTTCTGCAACACCCAAGATCGTTTCACGATGTTCAGGTGCAAGCTTACCGCTCATTGCAGCTTTGACATCATCAATTAAATGATAGATGACGCTATAGTAACGAATATCAATGCCATCCTGATCAGATTTTTGACGCGCTGTGTTGTCCGCACGCACGTTGAAACCTAATAACACTGCTTCTGAAGATTCAGCTAGCGTTACATCTGACTCAGTGATCGCACCAACACCTGAACCAATGATACGGACTTTCACTTCATCAGTAGAAAGTTCATCAAGTGCAACATGTAATGCTTCTAAAGTACCGCGCACATCAGTTTTGAGTACAACATTCACATAAGGAACATCTTTTTTACCCATAGACGCCATGATGTTTTCAAGACGCATTGCACTGGCACGCTCTAAACGCTTATGACGTTCACGGTCTGAACGAGCATCAGCAACTTCACGCGCTTTCTTCTCGTCATTCACGACAAGTACTTCATCGCCCGCCATTGGCGCATCAGGTAAACCTAAGATTTCAACTGGAATCGAAGGGCCCGCTGATGTAATACGCTTACCATTTTCATCAACCATCGCACGTACACGACCGTAAGATGAACCAGCAAGAACGAGATCACCAATATTCAAGGTACCATTTTGTACCAGAATTGACGTTACTGCACCGCGACCTTTGTCAACACGCGCTTCAATCACCACACCTTGTGCCGCACCTTCTGCTGAAGCTTTAAGCTCCATCAGTTCAGACTGAATCAAGATCAAGTCAAGCAGTTCATCAATTCCTGCACCAGAGTGTGCTGAAACTTTAGCAACTGGAACATCACCACCCCACTCTTCAGGCACAATACCTTTGGTAGTTAATTCATTTAACACGCGATCTGGATCGGCTGATTCCTTGTCCATCTTGTTGATGGCAACAATAATCGGTGTACCTGCTGCACGGGCATGGTCAATCGCCTCGGCTGTTTGTGGCATTACACCATCATCAGCCGCAACCACAAGTACCACGATATCAGTCGCTTTTGCACCACGTGCACGCATCGATGTAAACGCAGCATGTCCTGGTGTATCTAAGAAAGTAATAATGCCTTTCTCAGTTTCAACGTGGTATGCACCGATATGCTGGGTAATACCACCCGCTTCGCCTGCCGCCACTTTAGAGCGACGAATGCGATCAAGTAACGATGTCTTACCATGGTCAACATGACCCATGATGGTTACAACAGGTGGACGAGTTGTTTGCTCACCACGTGCTTCTTCAGCAGCTTCAAGTAAGTTGTCTTCTGCTTGTGTATCAGAAACTAAAACTGGATTGTGACCCAATTCTTCAACTACCAATACTGCTGTATCTTGATCAATCGCTTGGTTTTGAGTAACAAGTTCACCCATTTTCATAAGTGTTTTAATTACTTCACGAACCTTAACCGCCATTTTCTGTGCAAGATCAGCAACAATAATCTTCTCACCAATCTCAACATCATAAATCTGTTTCTTAACAGGCTTTTCAAAACCATGTTTGTTGGACTGGCTGGTTTTCAAACCGCGCTTATGATGGCTTTTGCTGAAGCTCTGCTCAGCCTGAGCATCACCACCTCGGCCACCTTTCTTGCTTGCACGTGGATTTGCAGTCGCACCACCACGCTTGATTTCACGGTCTTCCTTGTTGAAAGAATCTTCATATGCCTGACCAACAAGTCCAGCGGCTAAAGGTGAATCATCAATCACACGAATGGTTGTGGTTGCATCATCACTTGAATATTTTGAAGCCATCTGGCGCATTTGCTCCAGTGTACGCTTCTGTGCTTCTTCCGCAGCTTTACGGCGTACAGCTTCTTCAGTCGCCTTTAACTTGGCTGCTTCTGCTTCACGGGCTTTTTTCTGTTCAGGTGTTTCTGTTGGCTTGACAACAGGTGCTTTAATTACCTTGTCGCTACCCCGTTTCTTCACCACAACTGCGGTTTTTGCAGGAGCTTGTGAAGCACTCTCAGAAGTATGCGCTGCACGCATGGCTTCCAGAGTCGCATTGGTTTTTTGTTCACCATGAATACGAGCTTTGGTATCTGCCTCTTCACGCCCTTTTTGCTCGGCACGGGCTTTTGCCTCAGCTTCAGCACGTGCTTTCGCTTCTGCGGCGATCTGCTCTGGATTTGGCTTGGCAAAAACCTGCTTTTTACGCACCTCAACATTAATGTTTTTTGCTTTACCCGAAGTACTTGTTACTTTAGCAGTACTGGTTGTTTTACGTTTCAACGCAATTTTTCCTGTGTTACCACTGTCCTGACCATGTACTTTTTTCAAATGATTGACCAAAGTATTTTGTTGTTCAGCGGTAATAATGTCATCTGCTTTACGCTGTGGTAGACCTGCTTCGCGAACCTGTTCCAGGAGTTTCTCTACAGGACGTTCTACGCTGAGCGCTAACTCTTGAATCGACTTGTCCGTCATCTATTATCTCCTAGTTAAACCATGATTCACGTGCTTTCATGATGAGTTGACCCGCCTTGTCGTGACCCAAGCCTTCGATATCTGCAATATCATCAGTTGCTTGATCCGCCAAGTCATCAATCGTAATCACGCCACGCGCCGCCAATGCATAGGCAATCTCAGTGGTCATACCACCCATACCGAGAATTTCCGCACTTGGCTCCTGAATATTTTCCTGCTGTTTTAACGCATCGGTTAAAGCAGCCTCTTTTGCACGGCTTTGCAGCAATTCAACCAAATCAGCCTCAAGCTCGATTTCATCAAATGTCTCAGCTGGCACATAGGCAATCTCTTCCAGAGAAGTGAAACCCATTTCAACCAAAGCCATGGCTAAATCTTCTTCAATATCGAGACGTGTAACAAACATATCTAAATATTGTTGTGCTTCATTTTGCTGACGAGCACGATACTCCTCTTCCAGCATCATGTCGAGTTTATAACCCGTCAATTCCGATGCCAAACGAACATTTTGCCCCTGTGAACCAATGGCACGCGCCAACTGGTCATTGGTGGCAAAAATGATATCCGCACTATGTGCATCTTCATCAAGAACGATGCCAGATACATCAGCTGGTTCTAATGCGCTTGCGATATATTGCGCTGGGTCATCAGACCATACCACCACATCAATACGCTCACCATTCAATTCCTGCTGTACCGCCTGAATACGTGTACCACGCATCCCAATACATGCACCCACAGGGTCAATACGATGGTCATTGGTTTTCACTGCAATTTTAGCACGAACGCCAGGCTGACGTGCTGCCGCCTTAATTTCGATGATTTCTTCAGAAATTTCTGGAATTTCTTTTTTCATCAAGGCAATCAGCATCTCAGGACGGGCACGAGACAATAATAATTGTGCACCACGGCCTTCACGATTGACATTATACAGGATTGCATTAATACGCTGTTTAGGGCGTAAAATTTCTTTATGAATGGTTTCTTCACGCGCCAGATACGCTTCAGCGTTGTCACCAAGATCAATGATAAAGCCATCTTTGGTTTGCTTTTTCACTTCACCGTAAATCAGCTCGCCTACTT
>CAZKJI010000052.1:0-14252 GCA_964553005.1 uncultured Acinetobacter sp.
CCGTAATTCACTAAAGCCCAGTTGCAGACTAATCTCACTGATGGACAAGTTTTGTTCGAGCAGTTGTTTTGCTTTACGCTCCAGCACATTTTGCCGAATTTGTTGAAAACTCAACTCCTCCAATAACAGTTGCCGTCTTAAATGGCGCTCACTGATTTGTAGGTGTTCCGCAGCCTGTTGCATCTCGAAACGTTCAGGTAAATGCTGTTCAATCAAATGATCGAGTACATCGGCATAACCCGCCTGATTAAGCTGGTCAATTGCTTTTAAGGCTTGCTCACAGATGTGTATGGCAGTTGCATAGTTGGCTGGACTGTAATTCTTTAAGCTACGCGCTAACATGCTGGTGTTAAAACGCATGATATTTTGATCACTGTTAAACTGAATTGGGCAGCCAAAGACAAGTTGATATTCTTCTAAATATTCACTAGGTAAATAACTGAGTTCAACGCTGATCAGATCATCATGATCGCCCAGCATGGCGTTTAAACAGGCGATGATGCTGCTAAATAATTCATCAAAGAAAAAGGCTTTGAGATCAACAATTGGATTTGGTTCAGTCACTGCAAACTGGCAAATATCGCCCTGAATTGAAAAGTTGATATTGAGCACACTGCCTGAAATACGGTGGTAGCGAAGCGCAATTTGCAGTGCATCGGCAACGGTTTTACAGGATTGCATGGCAAAACCCAGAATCCCCATTGAAATTAGACCCTCACTACTGCCAATTTTTAAGCCCAAAGCTGGCTGTTGCTGAGCTGAGATGGCTTTTCGAATGACATTACACATTTGGGTAAAACGAACGACACCATTTGTTTGCTGGGTTTGCCCTATATCCAGACCTGAATCATTAAACCATGTTGCATAGTCCCAATGCTGCTGCTCTGCATAGTGAATCAGGCTTGCTAGAATGGTGGGTGGAACAAACTGCTGTACAGCATTTGTATGGATGATTCGTTTCGGCATAAGTCCGTTTTGCCCCCCAAATAAACTCTTTTTAACCCTTTTGGGTATCGCATAATTTTGTTTAACTTTCAACATGCTTTATCACTGACAGCTAGAAAAATAACTTAAAAGGGAAAATACCAATGTATCAAGTGGGTTGGGATAAACAGGAAATTCAAATTACCCCAAAAGGCTATGCCATGTTTGGCTATGGGCAATGGTCACATCGTGCCTATGAAAAACGTACGGCGTTATATGCACGTAGCTTTAGTATTGTTGATCAGCAACAGCATTGGCTCATTATCTGCTGTCTGGATTTGGGTTGTATTACTCATGCCATGCGTAGCCAATCGGTGAAGCGACTACAGCACATATTGGGATCGCATTTTGATGAAAATCAATTGGTGTTGATGGCAACCCATACCCATTCTGGGCCAGGCGGCTGTGCGCATGAGGCCTTGTACAATATGCCGACCCCAGGTTTTGTGCCTGAACATTTAAATGCAGTTGTGGATGCCATTGTGCTGAGTATTCAAAATGCAGTGGCATCTGAACAAGACACTGAAATTTTTATCAGTACACAGCATTTTCCAGAACAGACACCTGTCGCATGGAATCGTTCGATCAAGGCCTATAACCGTAATCCAGAGGTAGCACCACATTCCGAGGGTGAAACACATCTGGCTTTAAATCGTGAAATGCAACTGATCGGTTTTTATCGGGAGCAAAAGTTACAATCCTTTATTTCTTTGTTTGGTGTTCATGCAACCTGTTTAGGTAATAAATTAAAGGCTTATGATGGAGATAATAAAGGCTATGCTGCCGCATTTTCTGAACAAGTCTTAATTCAGCAGGGCATTCAAAATCCTGTCACCATGTTTGCCCAAGCCACCGCAGGCGATGTCTCCCCACATTTTCATGGCAAAAATCAGCTTAAGATTCGCAATAAAATCAAGGGCGAGCAGGAATACCAATATGCACAGCAAAATGGACGCTATCAAAGTGAACTGGCTTTGGCTGCATTTCAACAGCCCTTGCAACAGGTTCAGGGGAAGATTGATGCGGTATTGTCCTATGTCGATTTAAGCAATATTGAGATTCCACCTCAATTTGCACAAGGGCAGATTGGTGCAAAAAGCAGTCAACCCTGTCATGGCACCGCCTTTTTTGCTGGTACGCCTGTCGATGGTTTGGGTGCGCCAAAGCCTTTAATTAAAGGGATGCAGTTTTTGGCAGATCAATTGCGTAAACAAAAGAGCAAAAATCCCAAGGCAGCAGATTTTGCAGAATATCAACAACTTTATGCCTCACAGGGACCGAAACAGATTCTATTGGAGGCAGGCACCAAAAAGATTTTGGGTCAGCCGATTGGTTTTCCGCCCAGTATTCTTGATCCTCTCATTGCAGAGATGAACCGACAGGTCAAGGCAGGGGCGATTCAGCAGAGTCCATTGGTGCCAAACGTTGTGCCATTACAGATAATTCGATTGGGGAATTTGGCAATAGTCTGTTGTCCAGGCGAATTTACGACGATTGCAGGGCAGCGAGTTATTCATACCGTCAAACACGTTTTGGCTGATCAATCTGATATAGAACGAGTCTGGTTAGCCTCCTACTGCAATGATTATATGGGCTATGTCACCACCTACGAGGAATATCAGCAACAGGCCTATGAGGGTGGACATACCCTGTTTGGGCAATGGACACTGGCGGCTTGCCAAAGCAAATTCAAGTTGCTGGCGGAACAATTATTGCGAGATAAAAATCAACGTAGCTATGACCAAACTACACGACCAAAACCGATTCCAGAACAGGAACTCGCAAAAAGAACCAATCATGGCAATGTAAAAACGGCCATAAGTCAGGGAGATGCGATATGAGTAACTTAACCCAAACCACATGGATGAACTGGTCAGGCTTTCATAAAGCAAATCCGCAACAGATTTTACAGCCCCCCAATATTCAGGAATTGCAGTCTATTGTTCGGGATTATCAGAAAATACGGGTGGTTGGGGCAGGGCATTCCTTTACGCCGTTGGTGTGTACCGATGCGACCTTAGTATCTTTAGATCGAATTTCAGGTGTTGCATCTTTCGATGTAGAACACTGTCAGAGCAATATTTATGCGGGTACACGTTTATATGACCTCGATCAGCATCTGCAACAGCAATCGATTAATCAGGCCTTGATCAATCAGGGTGACATTGACCAGCAAAGTCTGGCTGGTGCTATTTCAACAGGAACGCATGGCACAGGGGCCGATTTGCACTGTATTTCCGCTTATGTGCAAGCCTTTGAATTACTCACTGCTTCAGGTGAAATTCTGAAATGTAGTCGAACCGAGAATCCTGAGATTTTTGCCGCAGGGCGTGTTTCACTGGGAAGTTTGGGAATATTGACCAAAATCACCATGCAAAATCGTCCACGCTATAAACTAAGGGAACACATTGAGCTGTGTCCTGTTGAGGACATGATGCAACACATCCAGCAATGGAAACATCAGCATCGGCATATTGAGTGTTTTGTATTTTCCTATGAAAAACAGTTGATGTTGAAAACGCTGGATGAAACCGATGAGGAGATTTTGCCACGTAAGGAAAATTTCCCCTCGGACGATACCTTGCTGACTATGTGTTCTGAGCTGACCAAGAATTTTCCCTCACTGAATCCATATTTACAGAAGCTGTTGGGTATTTTTGTAAAGCCAACCACCTATATTGATTGGTCGAGCAAGATATTTCCAACGCCACGCAATACCAGGTTTAATGAAATGGAATACCAGATTCCCGTTGATCAGGGCATTGCATGTCTGGATGAGGTGTTGCATGCCTTGAGAAAGCATAAGGTTGCCACATTTTTTCCACTGGAATTTCGCTTTGTCAAAGGCGATGATATTTGGCTCAGTCCTTTTTATCAGCAGGATTCGATTTCCATTTCTGTGCATCAATATCACAAGCAAGATCCGAAGTTGATTTTTGATGTGGTTGAGCCGATCTTGCAGAAATATAGGGGGCGTCCACATTGGGGTAAAATGCATCATATGACTAGCACACAGCTTCGGGTTTTATATCCAAAGTGGGATGATTTTATGGCATTGTGTCAGCAACTTGACTCACAGGCTAAGTTTTTAAATCCGTATCTGGAAAAGTTGTTTTTAGGGAAAAATTAACACAATAAGGACATGTGCATGTTGGAACATTATTTTAAACAACTCAATCATGATTTAAAAAAACAGGGAATAGCCACACCACAACTGATCGTGGATCACGCTGCCTTAACACAAAATATTCAGCATGTTCAAATACGACTGGCTTATGCCAAACATGTAAAACCGCGTTTGGTGGTGAAGTCGCTTGCTTGCTTAGATTTACTCAAACTGTTATCTGAACAGCTGCATACCCAGCGATTTATGCTGTTCCATCAGCCGCATATCATTGCAATATTAGAAAACTTTGCCGAAGCGGATATTTTGCTGGGCAAGCCGATGCCAGCCCAAGCGGTACACCATTTCTATCAACAACATTCACAATGGTCTGATGCAACGATTCAATGGCTGGTGGATACTACACAACGCCTACAGCAATATCTGGAGATTGCCCAGAGCTATTCGATTTGCCTGCAAGTGAATATTGAAATTGATGTCGGCTTGCATCGTGGTGGGGTACAGTCCAGTCGGCAACTCGCTGAAATATTAAAGCTGATTCAGCAATATCCGCAGTATCTAAAACTGTCGGGTTTAATGGGTTACGATGCGCATGTCACCAAGATTCCAGCCATCATTAAAAAGCCAGAGCAAGCCTATCAGCAGTCACAACACATTTATTCCAAATATCAAAAGCTAATTAAACAGCAGTTTCCATCACTGTGGAGTGATGCGCTTTGTTTTAATGGCGGTGGTAGCCCAACTTTCAGCTTTCATACGACTGAAAGTGTTTGCAATGACCTATCTTTTGGCTCGCTGCTGCTCAAGCCG
Source organism: uncultured Acinetobacter sp. (assembly GCA_964553005.1). GTDB lineage: Bacteria > Pseudomonadota > Gammaproteobacteria > Pseudomonadales > Moraxellaceae > Acinetobacter. Next base: position 4,919 of record CAZKJI010000052.1, read on the forward strand.
AGTGATTTTGACAGTGATTTTTTAAGGGCATTGCAGCCTGCATTATGGATTGCAGCACCTGTATTAAAGGTTTTACCTTATACCCAACTTCCAGCCATGCCTGTGCTGGATAAATTGCCACATAAATCTAAAGCTCTGTTTATTTATGGGGGATATTGGCTGGCCAATTATGTCTATCCGAAACAATGCCATCCGCACATGTTATATGGGCGGAGCAGCAATCAAGAACTGGTCAATGTACCCAGAGCCTGTGACATTCAAGTCGATGATTTTGTCTTTTTAAGACCCACCCAAAGCGAGGCGGTAATTCCGCAATTTTCAACTTTAAAGCTCTATCAGCAATCTGCTTTTATAACATGGCAAAGCTTTCGGGAATAAAAAAGCCTTGTGCGATCACACAAGGCTTTGCATTTTGTCTCACTTTATTGTTTGACAATCAGCACAGGAATATGTGATTCCGTTAAAACGGTGCGCGCAACACTACCGAGCAAGAGTCGTTTCACCCCAGTACGACCATGAGAACCCATGATGATGAGATCGGCTCCCAGCTCATCGGCCACAAAGATAATGCCCTCACTGGCTGGACCATGATGAATTTTTGTTGTCACACTGATACCATCACGGACAAAAGACTGGGCAATATCCTGAAGTTGGGTTTTGGCATGGCTTTCAGCCTGCATAAAATGATCGGTAATTGCTGGCACAACCTGATAAAAATCCACGCCAACAAAAGGGTCAACTGCAACCACACTTAGAATGGTCACTTTTGCCCCTGATAATTTAGCTAAGGAAAGGGCGTGTTCAACCGCTGCATAGGAGATAGGAGAATCATCCACAGCGACTAAAATATTTTGGTAAGACATATTTACTCCTTATTGTTTATCGTTGTAAAAAGATAAAAGAATCCTATCAGTTGATAGCATATTGAACACGGTCTAGCAAATACGATCATGATCAAAATATCTGATAAACAGAAAATAACGGAGAAAAACTGGAAAATCCCCAGCAAAATAGCGCGCTAGATAAATCACAGTATTTTTGTAATTTAGTCCAATATTGATGTTCGCTACGCCAGCGAAACGGAACATCATGTACGCATGGAAATCTTTGTGCTACTCAGTCTCGAAGCATTTAAACAGCAAAAATTTGATCAGGTTGCCGCCAAAATTATGGATGCCCCTGATAGCTATCTGGCTTTTGACTCCGTTTCGGATTTTTATAAAGCCACATGGCTGGATGAATTTCCACAAGGCACCACATGGTCAGCCACGGGCTTGGATGATGGTGCTGAACACTTTTCTGCCATAATCGAATATGGCAACCATTACCTTTATATCAGCCGTACCGAACGAGTAACGGTAAAATTAGGTGTGCGACATCATTACAATAAAAATAACTAATCCGTGCAGTCACCCATTTTTTCAAGAAAATTCTTTGTTCTACAAAAGAGAATGCTATAATTTTGCGCAATCCCGAAATCCTAAATACAATGAAACGGAAATTTAAAAAAATGGCACATCAATTTACGGTAAATGAAACAATTCATGGCGTTTCAATTGAAGATTTTTCAAGATTAGTTGCTATGACTTCATTGCATGAAGCAGTATGTAAGCGTATTCCAGGTGAGAACTTAGAAATTATTGAATCGGCTGTAAAAGGTGATATTTATACCTTACGTCGTGAATATAATCTTGATGTGAACATTCCAGATGTGGCTAAAAAATTATTAAAAAATGCATTCCGTTTAAAACGTTCTGATATTACTGATTTAAAAAATCTAACCTCAACTGTAGAGCTAGGCGCAAACTTACCTTTAGAAGCAAAAGCTGAACGTAAGGTAACAGGTAACGGTAACCAAGTAGACATTACTCTGACCTGGACGGTAAAGGTGAAAGTACCTTTGATCGGTGGAATGCTTGAAAAGCATGCAGAGGGCGAAATTCGCAAGTTTAGCCAGCTTGAGATTGAAATTGTTGAGGATGAATTAAAGAAAAACCTTTAATTTAGATGCGATAAAAGAACTCTCCGTAAGGGGAGTTTTTTATTTTTAGAAGCGTAGAAAATAGGGCAGAAGCGCAAGAATGACACCAACCGCACTGAGTAAAGCGGTACTTTCTATAAAGTAAGGATAAATCATTAGAATCAGGCCACAGGCAAGGGGCACTGTCATTTTCTGCTTTTTGCCATACATAAAATAGCCTAAGCCAATCGAGCCAAAGATGACACCTAGAATAAGTGGAGTTGCATTCATTGTGTTTTGCCATACGTTATTTTTATCGCGCATATATTAAGGCAGTATTCTTAAATGAAAATTATGGCAGCTCAACCTAATATCAAATAGTATGTAATTCACTATCTGGTCAAAAATAATAAGGTCATCTAATGAGTGTGATTTTACCTGTAGCACAACGGGGTGAGGGTGTTTTATAACTTCAAGCTGCTCCTGTCGCGGCAAGTGAATTTAATAGTGAATGGTTAATGCAATTAGCTTCAGCAATGCACCGTAACATGCTTGAGCGTAATGGAGTTGGAATTGCTGCACCACAGGTTTATATCTCCAAGCGTGTGATTATCGTGGCATCTCGTCCCAATCCTCGTTATCCCGATGCCCCTGAAATGGATGCTGTGGTGATGGTGAATCCTGAGATTTTGGAGTTTTCCCAAGCGACTTGTTTGGGTGAAGAGGGATGCCTGAGTGTACCGAATGAACGTGGGCAGGTGGAACGAGCACAAGTGGTGAAAGTGCGTTATTACACTTTACAGGGTGAAAGGGTTGAAACCACTTTTGAGGGTTTTCCTGCACGAATTGTGCAGCATGAAGTCGATCATTTGGATGGGGTGTTGTTTGTGGAAAGAATGAATTGATTATTGATCATACGTTTGTCAATACATTTAACAATGCGATTTTATATTTGGCTATAATGGGGCAATGATTTTTTTAGCTTGCAGTGAATGAGTACAAATTTAGAATTTGATTTTTCTGAAAAATTCAAGTTTTACTCTGCCATCGTTTAACTAAAATTGAAGAATTAGGAGGGCAACTCGAATTTTATAAATGTGAAAATGACGTATTTAATGATAATTTACGAAAAGCAGACTCGCTAATGCCAGAATATTTGGCAGAAATACTGCTTAAATATTATAAAGGTCAAGGGCGTTATTTAAGAGATTTAGTCGATGATGAAATTAAAACGATTCGGGTTAAGGATTTTCTAAAAGCAATTTTATTGGGCATGTTCTCTGGTACGCCGTGGGATGGTGCTTATACCTGTAATGGTTTGGTTGTAGTCAGAAAAGATGGTGATCTTTTGCTTTATCACGTCATTAAAGATATGGAGCTAAAAGAATATTTATTTTTAAATACCAAACTGGATACAGCTTCCAGTACACGTCATCGTTTCGGTACGATTTATCAGGAAACCAATGGTAAGTATTATTTTAAACTTAATTTACAAATCCGTAACACCTGATGATTTAAAATCCCCCTCTATTCTTTTAATAAAGGGGATCGTTTTTAGCGTGTGCTTAATATTACGCAATTGAATCATCTAAATTCGGCGCTAACCAACGCTTCGCTTCATCCAGTGTCCAGCCTTTACGCTTTGCATAATCCTCAAGCTGATCCTGAGAAATCTTACCCACGTTAAAGTATTCACTTCCAGGGTGCGAATAATAGAAACCACTCACAGAAGAAGGTGGCATCATGGCAAAGTGTTCAGTCAGTTTCGTACCAATCTTCGCTTCCGAACCTAACCAGTTAAACAATACTGCTTTTTCGGAATGCTCAGGGCAGGCTGGGTAGCCAGGTGCTGGACGAATACCGACATACTTCTCTTTGATCAATTCTTCATTGCCCAAAGTCTCATCGGCTTTATAGCCCCAGAACTCTTTACGGATACGCTCATGTAAATGTTCTGCAAAGGCTTCGGCAAAACGATCCGCCAAAGACTGTACTAAAATCGCTGAATAATCATCACCTTTGGCTTTATATTCATTTGCCAATTCTTCCGCACCGAAAATCGATACGGTAAAGCCGCCTAAATAATCTTGCTCAGTCGTCGTCGGCTTAATATAGTCCGCCAAAGATAAATTCGGTTTGCCTGTGACTTTGTCAGATTGCTGACGAATATGCTCAAAAGTATGTGTAATATTTTGACCCGCTTCATCGAACACGCTCACCGTATCGGCACCTGTACGTTGCGCAGGGTATAAACCAAATACAGCACGGGCATCGAAACGATGATTATCAATAATGTCTTTCAGCATCGCTTGTGCTTGGTTATATAAATCAGTGGCTGCTTCACCCACAACTTCATCTGTCAGGATTTTCGGGAATTTGCCCGCCAAACTCCAAGAGATAAAGAATGGTGTCCAGTCAAAATACGGCACTAAGGTTTCTAGTGGATAATTTTTAATGACTTGTGTACCTAACGTATTTGGCTTTGGCGGTACATAGCTATCATCAATTTTAAAGCCATTTTCAATGGATTCTGCATAACTGAGTTTGGCTGCTTTCGGTTGCTTATTGGCTAAACGTTCACGGATTTTTGCATATTCAGCACGATGCTCGGCAATAAAATTACCGCGCATTTCTTTAGACAGCAGGGTGGTTGCCACACCCACGGCACGTGAAGCATCAGCCACATAAATCACCGCATCATTTGAATATTGAGGATCAATTTTGACTGCGGTATGCGCTTTAGAAGTAGTCGCCCCACCAATTAATAACGGAATGGTAAAACCTTTACGTTGCATTTCTTTGGCAACAAACACCATTTCATCTAAAGATGGGGTAATCAAACCCGACAAGCCAATGATGTCACATTTTTCATCAATCGCAGTTTGCAGGATTTTTTCCGCAGGAACCATGACACCTAAATCGACAATATCATAGCCATTACAACCCAACACCACGCCGACAATATTTTTACCAATATCGTGTACATCGCCTTTTACGGTTGCCATCAACACTTTACCTTTAGACTGGCTACCTGTTTTTTCTGCTTCGATGTACGGATTCAGCCATGCTACAGCTTGCTTCATCACACGTGCAGATTTTACCACTTGTGGCAGGAACATTTTTCCTGAGCCGAATAGATCACCGACCACATTCATGCCGTCCATCAATGCGCCTTCAATCACATCAAGAGGGCGTTTGGCTTTTAAACGGGCTTCTTCGGTATCTTCATCAATATAAGTGGTAATCCCTTTGACTAAGGCATATTCAAGACGTTTTTCTACCGACTCATTGCGCCATTCAAGGTTCTCAGCTTCACGTTGTGCGCCACTATGACCACGGAATTTTTCTGCAACTTCAAGTAATTTTTCAGTGGCTTCCTGTCCACTTTCCCCCTGATTTTGATTGAGGATAACGTCTTCAACCGCATCTTTGAGTTCTTTTGGAATATCGTCATAAATCGCCATTTGACCAGCATTGACAATACCCATGGTCATGCCTTGTTTAATGGCATGGTAAAGGAATACCGAGTGAATCGCTTCACGTACAGGCTCATTACCACGGAAAGAGAATGAAACGTTAGACACACCACCTGAAATCATGGCATGTGGCAAGTTTTGTTTAATCCAGCCTGTCGCTTCAATAAAATCGACACCGTAGTTATTGTGTTCTTCAATCCCCGTAGCAACTGCAAACACGTTCGGGTCAAAAATAATATCTTCAGCAGGGAAGCCGACATCATTGACCAAAACATCATAAGAACGTTTACAGATTTCGCGCTTACGTGCAGCAGTATCTGCCTGACCTGTTTCATCAAAGGCCATCACAATAATCGCAGCACCGTACTGACGGCATAGGCGAGCTTTTTCGACAAACTCATCATAACCCTCTTTAAGGGAAATTGAGTTCACCACAGGTTTACCCTGAACGCATTTCAAACCCGCTTCAATGATTTCCCATTTCGATGAGTCAATCATGATCGGCACACGTGAGATATCTGGTTCAGAAGCGACAAGGTTAAGGAAATGCACCATCGCATTTTGCGAATCGAGCATCCCTTCATCCATGTTGATATCGATGATCTGTGCACCAGCTTCAACTTGTTGCTGAGCGACTTCTAAAGCTTCGGCAAAGTTTTCTTCACGGATTAAACGCAGGAATTTTTTTGAGCCCGTAACGTTTGTACGTTCACCGACATTGACAAATAAAGAGTCATCATAAATGTTAAATGGTTCTAAACCACTTAAACGGCAGGCTGGTTTGGTTTCAGGAATTTGACGTGGCTTGATATCTTTAACTGCGTTATAAATCGCACGGATATGATCTGGTGTGGTACCACAGCAACCACCTGTAATATTGATTAAACCACTTTCAGCAAATTCTTTGATGAACGCTGCTGTTTGTTCAGGCGTTTCGTCATATTCACCAAAGGCATTTGGTAAACCTGCGTTTGGATGGGCAGAAACAAAGGTATCAGCTACATCAGCAATGGTTTTAACATGTGGACGCATCGCGTCTGCACCGAGCGCACAGTTAAAACCAATCGACAATAAATCACCATGACGAACCGAGTTCCAGAACGCTTCTGCGGTTTGACCTGTTAAGGTACGACCAGATGCATCGGTAATGGTGCCTGAGATCATTAACGGCAGTTCATGACCGATTTGCTTGAACACCTCTTTTACCGCAAAGATCGCTGCTTTACAGTTGAGCGTATCAAACACGGTTTCAATCAAAAGAATATCGGCACCACCTTCGATGAGGGCATGTGTCGCTTCAATATAATTTTCTTTCAGTTCATCAAAGGTGATGTTACGGAAAGCAGGGTCATTGACGTTTGGTGAAATGGAGCAGGTACGGGAAGTAGGACCAAGTACACCTGCAACAAAACGTGGTTTATCTGGTGTTGAATATTTGTCACATGCCGCACGTGCTAGGCGCGCTGCTTCACGGTTAATCTCGGGAACGAGATCTTCCATGTGATAATCGGACATGGAAACACGTGTACCGTTAAAGCTGTTGGTTTCAATAATATCTGCACCTGCATCCAAATAAGCTTCATGGATGCCTTGAATAATGTGTGGTTGTGTGAGTACCAATAAATCATTGTTGCCTTTTAGGTCTGAGGCCCAATCTGCAAAACGTTCACCACGATAATCTTGTTCTTCTAATTTATGGCGTTGAATCATCGTCCCCATCGCACCATCAATAATTAGGATACGTTGGGCAAGAAGTGATTGTAGGGTGGTAAGCGTGGACATTCAGAAACCCCAGTCGATGATGAAGATAAAAAGCAGGGGCATTGTAACAGAAGCGAACAAAAAGCGCGTATTTTCAGCATCAGGATGATGTAATTCATCCAGTCAGGTTGAAAATGTCATAAAAGCTTCATGAAATTGCAATAATTTCGGTGAATAATGCCTAAAAACACAACGTATATTTCGGAATATGACAAATAAGTTTCATATTTTGTTGTGTTTGTTGCAAAATCAGACAAACAGGTTTTATTGAATTTATTTTTAATTAAGATATTGTTTTTGTTATATAAAAATAAAAATAATCTTGGTTTGAATCAAAAAAAACATAAAAAAATATAAGAAAAATATGAAAATTTGGCTTCATATGACAGTCCTTTGTCATATAATTGTCATAATTTAATTAAACAATACAGAGGATTTTATTATCCTCTTACCGTCTACATGAATTCTAATCTTCCTCCTGTTTCGGATTCACCGCTTGCCAGTTCTACGGCAAAATCGACGAATGTACATGTTCCTACACCGAAATTTTTTATGCCGGTGTTTTTAACAATTATTATTGCAACACTTATTTATATTGGTTTTCAGGTGAGTGCTGACTTAGCGCATGTACCACCTTTGAGTTTATATTCAGTTATTCTTCTATCCACGGCACTTTTGATTGCTTTAGGCTTTGAATTTGTTAATGGCTTCCACGATACAGCCAATGCGGTTGCCACCGTGATTTATACCAATGCATTACCTGCACCTGTTGCAGTGATGTGGGCTGGTTTCTGTAACTTCCTTGGAGTTATGGTCGCGAGTGGTGCTGTTGCGTACGGTATTATTGCTTTACTTCCTGTTGAACTGATTATGAATGTCGGTAGTGGGGCTGGTTTTGCAATGGTATTTGCTTTGTTAATTGCAGCCATTCTTTGGAACTTAGGGACTTGGTTCCTTGGTATCCCAGCATCAAGCTCTCATACCTTAATCGGCTCGATTTTAGGTGTGGGGATTATGAATCACTTGTTAAATGCTTCAACTGGTGCAACCAGTGGCATTGATATGGATCAAGTCATTAAAGTGGGTAAGGCATTATTATTCTCACCTTTAATCGGTTTTGCTTTCGCAGCAATTGTATTCTTGTTGGTTAAAAAAATTTTTAAACGCCAATTAGAACTTTTTCAACCACCAGAAGGTAATAAGCCACCACCACCTCTCATCCGTGCAATTTTGATTTTTACATGTACGGGCGTGAGCTTTGCACATGGTTCTAATGATGGTCAAAAGGGCATGGGTTTAATCATGTTGATCTTGATCGGTTTAGTGCCATTAGCATATTCACTAAACAAAAGCTTAGATGCAAATCATCTTCAATCATTTGAAAAGCTTTCAAGTCAAACAGCTGCTGTGTTGAATGTAAATCAAAATGAATTATCTGATGAGAAAGCGCGTGCTGTACTCACTAAATATATTCAAACCAAAGAGCAAACACCTGAAGTAGTCCCAGCACTTGCAAGTATGACGGAACACTTAGGAACACGCGTTGCAAATTATGGTGATCTTAAAACTATTCCTGAGGCCGCTGTAAGCGAAATTCGTAATGATATGTATTTAAGTACCACAACTTTCAAGCGATTAGATAAAGCGAAAGCTTTGCCAGAAATGGATAAAGACCAAGCCAAAGTGGTAAAAGAATACCGTAGTAATCTTGATTCATTCCTACAATACATTCCAAATTGGGTTAAAGTTGCGGTGGCACTTGCGCTTGGCTTGGGTACGATGGTGGGGTGGAAGCGTATTGTTGTGACTGTCGGCGAGCGTATTGGTAAGAACCATATGACTTATGGTCAAGGGATGTCTGCTGAACTTGTTGCAATGAGCACAATTGCTGCTGCTGATGGTTTAGGTATGCCTGTATCGACTACACATGTTTTAAACAGTGCTGTTGCAGGTACCATGGTTGCGAATAGATCAGGTTTGAACTTCGCAACAGTGAAGACAATCCTTTCTGCATGGATCTTTACCTTGCCAGCGACGATTTGTTTATCTGGTGGTTTATACTGGTTATTCTTACAGTTTGTATCATGATTTGATTTACTTTAAAGCCAAATCATGTAAAAGCTTTGCCTCGGCAAAG
>CAZKJI010000053.1:0-13960 GCA_964553005.1 uncultured Acinetobacter sp.
CCATCGGGGGCGTGGCGAAATTGGTAGACGCACTGGATTTAGGTTCCAGCGCCGCGAGGTGTAAGAGTTCGAGTCTCTTCGCCCCCACCAAATTTAAAGAGCAAGAGTGACTTGCTTTTTTTATGATTAAGTCGTTATGATTTGATCATGCTGTTATAGAGGATTGGTGTAATGGTAGCATGACGGTCTCCAAAACCGTTCGTCAAGGTTCGAGTCCTTGATCCTCTGCCAAATAAATAAAAAAGCCCTTGTATTTGCAAGGGCTTTTTTATTTTCTCAATTTGATGTTTGAGTAAAAGTATAGAAATATTTGCTCAAAGCATACATAGCCTGTTTTGACTTATATAAAAAGACTAGGGAACACATAGGTTTCCTAGTCTTAAGTTGGTGATTTTATATATTGATCGATTATGGTGTTGCTAATACAGTTGCCAAGAGTGGTAAATTTTGCCCTGTAGCAGCTAAAATAAAGTTTTGGCTAGCTGTGGTAATCGTCCATTTTTGATTATTTCCACTGCTACAACCGTATGTGATTAAAGTACCACGACCATCTGCGGCTGGTGCACCGCCACCACTCAAATCAAGGCAAGTATTACCTTGACGGAATTGCTGTGTTGAGCCTGTTACAGGTGTTTCCCAAATCTGATTGCTTACGCTGTTATTACAGCTGGCAAGGGTTGCACCTGATAAACAAAGTTCAGGGTATTGTACGCTATGGATTTTACCTACAGCATCATAGACCCATAAACTAGCATTATCACCTGTACAGCCATTTTTGCCACTCATGTATACGCTTGGTTTTCCTGTGCTGCTCGAAATTTCTGTCTTGAGGCACGCTGAATTCATGTTTGGCATAACCAACATAGTTGCGCCAGCCAATGGATTACTATTGGAAAGACCAAGTTGAGCAACAAAGCTTTTTAAAGCAGTATGAGCAGCAGTCACATTCGCTGTTAAGTCACTACGATATACATTGACCCAGCGGTTTAAGCGATATAGCTGTTTTTGTTGGTTGCTAAAACGTTCTAATTCTTGCTGCGCAGTTGTTGAAAGTTCATTTTTAAAATTCTTCTTTGTACACGACAAAAAAAGACAACTCATTGAAATAATGGTTTGATTTTTAAATAAAATAAGAACGTAAACCGATCTAAAGCCTATCAACCAACAAGAATCATCAATTCTATTTTTAGGTTGGTTGCAACTCAGTCATCGGCCATCTTGGTGTCGTCGTCACCGCCAAACCATCATGCTGCCCAGCTTTTAAACGTTGGTATCCAGCAAAGGCAATCATGGCACCATTATCAGTACACAATGCAGGCTCAGCATAATAGACTTGAGCTTTGATTTTTTTAAGTGATGTTTCCAATTGCTCACGTAATCTTAGATTGGCGCTCACACCACCTGCAATCACCAAACGTTTTAAACCTGTTTGCTTTAAGGCTTTAACCGATTTTTTAACCAATGTATCGACAATTGCTTCCTGAAAAGAGGCAGCAATATCAGCATCACGATTTTCTTCACCCAGTTTTTTCAACTTCACAGAAACCGCTGTTTTTAGACCACTAAATGAAAAATCCAATCCCTGATGCAACATCGGACGAGGAAACTCAAATGCTAGAGCATCCCCTTGCAATGCAAGTTTTGCGATGTTTGGCCCACCTGGATAAGGCAGCTTCATCATTTTAGCGACTTTATCGAAAGCTTCACCCGCCGCATCGTCAATCGACTCCCCCAGTAATTCATATTGACCAATGCCATAGGCTGCCATCAACTGTGTATGTCCGCCTGACACCAATAATGCAACAAATGGAAATTCTGGTGGGGTGTCTGAAAGTAATGGTGCAAGCATATGCCCTTCCATATGATGCACACCGATCGCAGGTTTATTAAATGCAAACGCCAAACTGCGACCAAATAAAGCCCCAGTCATCAGTGCACCCATCAATCCTGGACCACGGGTATAGGCAACAGCATCAATCTCTTGCTTTTTAACACCACTCTGCTCAAGCAATTGATTAATTAAAGGAATCATCTTACGGACATGGTCACGCGAAGCCAGTTCAGGCACAACACCGCCATATTCGGCATGCAGTTTGATTTGGCTATATAAAACCTGTCCACGTAAGCCGAGCTCGCTATCATAGAGTGCTAACCCAGTTTCATCACACGAAGTTTCTAAGCCCAAAACAATCATTAAACTGCCTTTACAACGATCAAAAATAATATCAGAGCTATTATAGACTTGTGATCTGAGTTGTAAATGAGTAAAATACTGACCTTCACTTGCGATCTACTGCAATCGTGCATTAGATCTATCCCATCATCTTAGAGGATTTTACATGCCACAAGTTAAATTGAAAGAAGGCGAACCAGTAGACGTAGCTATCCGTCGTTTCAAACGTTCATGCGAAAAAGCGGGTGTTTTAGCTGACGTTCGTAAGCGCGAATTCTATGAGAAACCAACTCAAGAGCGTAAGCGTAAAAAAGCTGCTGCAGTTAAGCGTTATCAAAAGAAATTGACTCGCGAATCTGTACGTACTACTCGCCTTTACTAATTAATTTGTGATTGACTGCTGATATGACCACTTTAAAAGACCAGATTACCGACGTATTAAAAACTTCTATGCGTGCCAAAGATATGGCAACGGTAACGGTTATTCGTGGTGTACAGGCAGCAATTAAGCAAATCGAAGTCGATGAGCGCATAGAGCTTGACGATGCTCAGGTTCTTGCGGTCATTGAAAAGCAAATTAAACAACGTAAAGAATCGATCAAGGCCTTTTCTGGCGCTGGTCGAGATGATTTAGCTAGTAAAGAACAAGCCGAAGTTGAGGTTATTTCTCAATTTCTACCAGCAGCTATGACTGAGGAAGAACTTGATTCTATCATTGAGCAAACGATTGCTGCTCAAGAAGCTACTAGCATGAAAGATATGGGTAAGGTGATGAATTCTCTACGTCCGATCATAGCCGGGCGTGCCGATCCTGCACAAGTATCTGCTAAAATTAAAGCAAAATTAAGCTAATCCGCTTAACTCCTTTATATTGCCCTATTTTTTAAATTGGATTCATTTTAACAATGAACCCAAATCCCTTCTTCACCAACAAAATAAGTATGAAAATCTTTAACCTCTATATTATACACATAAGTAGAGTAAGGCTTCCCTATTCCACCATATCCTATTCCACTATTAAATAATTCCCAGTACTTTGTTATTAATTCCTTATCTTTATCCTTGTATAATAATAAATAATCTGATTTATCTTTATCACTAATACGGTCTGGAGAAAACCAACTAGAGTCAACAAATGTAGCCAAGCCCACATCATCATAGTCATCTAATAAAACCATTCTTGGTTTACCCAAAGAAAAATCAACTAACTCATAGCCATAGTGAATTTCACTATTATACTTCCATTCATTCGTTTTTGGGATGATCGCTAAATTCTCAATACCAGAATCCCATATATGAAAACCCATATTCTCAATAGAATCCATGCCCCTAACATGATCATATCTGCCTAGATCATGAACATCACTGTGAGGTAAATGAACTAAATATTCAATCTCATCTGCATAATCAATTTGATTTGCAGGTACCCAACCACGATCTTTCACCCAAAATGGACGCTCCTCCGTACAAAAAATCTGAACAATAGCAAGCGGAGACATCACTGGACGTTTTACATCCGATTTAAAGGTATTTACGACCTGTTTATATTCAGTTGAACCTGTGCCACTTTCATGCCTTGATAAAACCCAATCACCAACTTTAATCTCCTGAATTGGTACTAAACCTTTATCTGTATGCACCAATGTCCCTGCAACAAATCCTGTCATTTTTATTTACTCTTATTTTAAAACTGGATTCATTTTTAACAATGAACCCAAGGTCTTTTTATTATTTAAAATCACACTGAACATTATATTTCGCAAGCATCTGCATCTCTCTAGACTCAACCACTTGTTTAATTAAATCTTGCTTGGTCATACTTGCATATTGCGGTGGTAATGATGAACGATTTTGTTCAATCGCACCTGACATATCCTGAATGTAACGCTGATTAATGCCACAATATTTAGCTTGTTGCTCAGGACTAAATTGAGAGAGCTGGGGGTCTAGGCTACGTAAGAATCCGCGCAAGTCCTGTGCATAGGTTCCCCTGATTTTATCTACAGCATTGACATATTGCTCAATGGATGCAGCAAAACTGTTCCCCATACCACCAATCATAAAAATAATAAAAACAAACTTCTTCATAAATCTTTTAACTTCATCAATGAATATGACTTACCACCATCATCTTATCGTAATTCGATAAAACTTGGTTTATGTTCAGTAAAAAATTCTTCTTGCGGTGCTGGAAGATGCCCCTCAGTTACCGTTCCCAAACGCAAGCGGATGATATTAGGTAAATCGGTACGATAAGAATAGATTGGACTGGCACAATGTTGGCAAAATACGCGGGCCTTGTTTGGAGTATGAAAATATTCCCTGAGTTGATTCTGACCTGATAAAAATTCAAATTTTTGTTGATCTATAGGGCTATTCCATCCTGCAATGCTACCCTGTGCCTGCTGACAATGTTGGCAATAACACAAAATACTATTTTCGATTTCCCCATGATATTGATACTGCACATCCCCACATAGACACTGCCCTTTAATCATTTCTATTTTTTCTAATTTTTAAATTTTCATACGGCGATCATCTTGCATCTGTTTCAAGCGCGATTCAATTTTTGCTGACATTGCCAAGTTACCTTTTGCCAAGCGTTGGGCATGTAGCATGGATTTAATCGCATTTTCTTCATAGCCAGACCAATATTCAGCTTCCGCACGATAGCACAGCACATTTACTGCTTGCAGTGGTGAACTTTTATCAAGATTGGTCGCCTGCTGTAAAAGCTGCCATCCCTGTATATCACGCTGATTTTTTCTGATAAAGCGCTGTACCAGAGTTTGCGCCTGATCAATCTTGCCTTGGCGGATTAAAACCTCAGCCAATTTATAGGATAAAGCCCGATTTTCAGGCATAGTTTTTTGCAGTGAACTGATGCTGTCATACGCTTGATCGAACTGGTTTTGTCCCAGATAAATATCGGTTTGAATCAGGGGAACCAGAATATGCGACTTTAATTTTACCTTGACCAGATCAAGGTTGGACTGTGCCTGAGCATAGTCTCCTTGCATCAGATAAAACTTGCTAAGCGCCAATAAGCCCGCGATATTCTTCTGATTGGCAAGCGCCTGTAACTGGATTTCTGTCGCCTGATTTGAGACAACCTGTGTGTAACATTTTAATATCTCAAAATCGAGGTCGTAGATTTTAGACCTGACTTGAGGTAACTGATTGGCACGTAACCGCGCCTCACTCATACGTTCTGTGGTAAGCGGATGCGTCAACCAGAAATCAGGCAAAAAACTGACTCGACTGGTTGCCCGATGCATGGTTTCAAAATAATCAGCCATGCTTTGCGGATTGTAGCCTGCCGCGTACATAAACTGCATGCCGATACGGTCAGCCTCACGTTCCTGATTTCGACTATAGCTAAGTTGCTTGTCCATTAAGGCAGCCTGCGTTCCAAGCATGACAGCAGAGCCTACATCACTATCTGACTGTGAGGCAATCGCAGCCCCGACAATAATACCAGCCAAAGCCAATAGCCCCTGTCCCTTAAATGCCTCTTGCGAACGGCTATAATGTCGTTGAGCAACGTGTGCTATTTCGTGCGCCATTACCCCTGTAATTTCATCAAGATTTTTTGCTGAGGTGATGAGTCCTGTATTGAGTGCAAACAAGCCACCTGGTACTGCAAATGCATTGATCTGGGGGTCTTTAATAATCACCAGTCCAATCGGCTGCCCTAGTTGGGTTTGACTTAAAATACCTGAGAATATCTGTAGAAATTGATCTTCTAGCCATGCATCCTGAATGGTGGGCATCTGGCGATGCACTTCACGATATACCTTTTCACCAATGAGCTTTTCTTTTTGTTGATCAAGCAAACCAATACCGCTTCCAATGTCAGGCACTTCTGTTTGACCCATATTTTGCGTAGGCAAAAAAATCTGGGTATGGCTGAGTTGGGTGGTGGCAAAAAGGCCACATGCGAGCAATAAAGATCTCAAGTGGTTTCTCTAAGGTATGAATAAAAAATGACTATAGCATTGAAAATAGGAGAAATTTGCAACGAAGTGTTATAAAAGGCAGGAAAATCCCGCCTTAGTTTATATTTTTGAAATCAACCAAACTATTTGTTATTCGCATAGCGTTGGTCAACGCTAAATTTCTCAGGATGCTTTGCATTGATTTCAGCATAAAATGCCATGATTTCAGCCATATCCTGTTCATAGTTTCCTGTTGGGTAGATCATTTTTCCAACCCCTGTTTTTTTCTTGGCATAATCCATATAGGCTAAAGCAATCGGTACGCCTGCCGTCATGGCGACATGGTAAAAGCCCGTTTTCCACTGCTCCTGTTTTGATCGAGTTCCCTCAGGTGTGACCAACATGACTAATTTAGGATGTGTTTTAAACAGGTCACTCATCAGTTGAACCATGCTTGGACGTTCCTGCCCCGCTTGCTTCACACTACGGTCGATCCCGATACCACCCATTGCACGAACAAAAGGCCCAAATGGCAGTTTCATATAGCTGTCTTTAATGGTCAGACGTACATTGACACCCAAGGCTTTCAATGCCAAACGCGCATATAAAGCATCCCAGTTACTGGTATGTGGGGCGGCAATCATGACACACTGGTCCACATCTAGGTCCCAGTGATTATCCAGTTCCCACCCCATTAAATTTAAACTTTTCTCAGCCAATTTCTCAAACACAAGCAGACACCCCAAAATAAATTACAAAGGGCGCAAGTGTATCAATATTCACCAGTTTAAAAAGATGCTGTAGATGAATAATTCAGCAATCAAGTTGTAAGCATTTATTCAAATTTTGGATTGACGAGATAACGGGGTGTACGATCTTCTAAAGCATCAATTAGATTCTGATAGGCCAGCTCGACCATTTTCTTGCGCGTTTCGACAGTAGCTGAACCAATATGCGGTGCAGTCACAACATTTACCAGTTCAAATAATGCAGAGCTTTGCAATGGTTCTTTGGCATATACATCCAAACCCGCAGCAAAGATTTTATTTTGCTGCAACGCATCAATAAGCGCATTTTCATCAACCACCGAACCACGCGCAATATTGATGAATACAGCATGTTTCTGCATCAGGTCAAACTGTGCCTCTCCAATCAGTGCCTGTGATTCATGATTTAAGTCAACCGCAACCACAATAAAGTCAGATTGCTGGAGAAGCTGGTCTAAACTACGATAGTCCGCATTGAAAGCCTGAGCCACTTCAATTTTTTCACGGCGGTTATGGTACAGGATATTCATGTTAAAGCCATAAAAGCCACGTCTTGCAATGGCCGCACCAATATGACCCAAACCAATAATCCCCAGTGTTTTACCGTACACATCTACGCCAAACTGTTCAGTGGAAACAGTGCGTTTCCATTGTCCCTGTTTGGTCCATGCATCCAGTTGTGGAATCTTGCGTGCCGCACTTAGAAGTAAACTAAAAGCTAAATCGGCGGTGGTTTCAGTGAGCACATGTGGGGTGTTTGCTAACCAGATTTTACGCTGATTCAGATAATCCACATCATAGTTGTCATAGCCCACAGAGACAGTCGAAATAATCTTGAGCTTTTGTGCAGGCGCCAGATTGCTTGCATTGAGTAAACGTCCAGCACCAATCATGGCATCAGCATCAACCACTTCAGTACGGATTTGTTCATTGATCTCACCCAGTTTCGGATTAAGCACCACCACCTGATAATTTTGCTGTAACCGTACCAAAACATTCTGGTCTATTTGACTAAATACGACAACTTTCTTCATTGCTGGGATTCCGATCTTTTATTGCATCAGTTGCCACAGTCGTCTCTTCAACAAAGGCTGGGCAATCATTTCTTCTAAACTTGCTAAATGGAGCATATTAGAGTGCTGGATAAAATCAAGATGACCTAGACATAAAATCTTTTTATTCATGGCAGCCGCATCCAGAAAACCCTGAATGTAGGAAGGCAAGCCACGGCTTTCCTGAAAATCAGCCAATGGAAAAGGCCATTTTAGCTCAGCATACTGCCCCATTTTGGCTTTCTGGATATTTTGCCAGAGTTGTTGCTGTGCTTCATTGAAACGACTACTTTCCACTAAAATTGCACAGTTCTCCAGAATATACATTTGCAGTTCAAAGCTTTGAACCTGAGTTGTGACAACAACCTGCTCTTTGTCAGGCATCATCTCAACAGCTTTGGGTTTTACAATGATTTCAGCATTATTCCGCGGTTCAACCATCGTGATCGGCTGAACAGGCTCATGCTTTATTTGCAGCTCAGGCTTGTTTTGTGCTGGCGTTTCGAATTGTATTGGCAAGGAGTGAATTTGTTCAGCCTCTTGATCTCGCCATAAGCTCGGCGCGGTATTTTTTTCGCATACAACTTCTCTGGGAATCCAGACATCGATCCCCATAGTTGCCAGTATGTTTCGCTGCCGCCCGATCATCTTCGCTATTTATTCCTTTCATCTATCAGGATGTGCAATGTCAAAAGCATTTATAACATTACACTCAATTGCTTATAGTCTAGCATAAACCAGCTCACCCTAAATGGCTTGCTTTTGTGCAATCACATCATGAGCAAGGACAAGCTCCCACCCTGTCGGATAAGTTGTAGATAATTTAAAAATGCTATATCAAATCCAGCTAGCTAAATAAAAAACAAAAAACCGAGCTAATCACTTAACTCGGTTGAGTATCCATTCTTGAATCAGTGTTATTTCTTCTCGACCTTGAAACTATCCTTTAAGTCAAGAATACGGTTAAACACTGGTTTTTCAGCTTGATGATCATGTTGATCTGCAACAAAGTAACCCTCACGTTCAAACTGGAAACGATCTTCAGGTTGCGCTTGTGCCAAAGCAGGCTCAATCACCGCTTGAACAACTTTTAATGATTCAGGATTTAGATTTGCCAAGAAATCATCATCTGCGTCTGGTGCAGCTTCTGTAAATAAACGGTCATAGACACGTACTTCGGCTGGAATACCTTTTGTTGCCGATACCCAGTGAATAACCCCTTTGACTTTACGACCTTCAGGATTCTTGCCTAAAGTTTCAGGGTCAATTGAGCACTTCAATTCAACCACTTCACCATTGGCATCCTTAATGACTTCATCACATTTAATCACATAGGCATGGCGTAAACGTACCTCACCATCTGGAATCAAGCGTTTGAAACCTTTGGGTGGTACTTCTTCAAAGTCTTTACGGTCAATATAGATTTCACGTGTTAATGGAATCACACGCTCGCCCATATCCACATTCGGATGACGTGCATGGGTTAAATCGAGTTCTTCTGGCAAATTGGTCAGCGTCACTTTTAAAGGATTCAACACTGCCATACCACGTGCTGCGGTGTTTTCCAGAGACTGGCGGATACAGAATTCCAGCATTGCCACATCCACGATACCATCAGTTTTTGACACACCGACACGCTTACAGAAATCACGCAAGCCCTCTGGGGTAAAACCACGGCGACGCATCCCCACTACGGTTGGCATACGCGGATCATCCCAACCCTGTACATAGTTACCCTCAACCAATTTACGCAATTTACGTTTAGAAGTAATGGTGTAATCGATGTTTAAACGCGATGATTCGTATTGGCGTGGCACAGCCTGAGAGTGGACTTTCTCAATCACCCAGTCATAGAACGGACGGTGATCTTGGAACTCTAAAGTACAGAGTGAATGAGTAATCCCTTCAATTGCATCAGACAATGGATGAGCATAGTCATACATTGGATACATTTTCCACTTATCACCTGTCTGGTGATGTTCTGAGTGCAACACGCGATAAAGGATTGGGTCACGCATGTGTACATTCGGGCTAGTCATATCAATTTTGGCACGTAAAACCGCTTTGCCCTCGCCCAACTCACCATTACGCATTTGCTCAAAACGCGCCAGATTTTCTTCCACAGTCACATTACGGTATGGTGAGTTTTTACCTGGCTCAACAAAGCTACCGCGATTCAACTTGATTTCTTCAGGTGTTTGCAAGTCCACATAGGCATCCCCCTGTTCAATCAATTGAATAGCCCATGCATAAAGCTGGTCAAAGTAGCTTGAAGCATAGCGAGGCTCACCATTCCAGTGAAAGCCCAACCATTTCACATCATTGGCAATACCATCAACATATTCTTGTTCTTCGGCATCTGGGTTTGTATCGTCAAAACGTAAATTACATAGACCATCAAATTCTTCGGCAATACCAAAGTTCAAACAAATTGCTTTGACATGACCAATATGCAGATACCCATTTGGCTCAGGCGGGAAACGAGTTACAACTTTTTGGGTACGACCTTCTTTTAAATCATCGGTAATCACCTGACGTACAAAGTCCAAGCCTGCCTGTTGTTCTTGCTGCACGGCATCGACAGAGGCATGAGTATTCGGTGTCGGGGTCTTTGGCAGTTCTGAAACAACATCATTTGGCTTCATAGGGTGTAAATCACTTCTTACAGTTAAAAATGGGAAATAAAAACGCAATCTTTGCTATTTATGAAAGATTTTAACGTTTTTTACTTGCCTTGTAGTTTACAGTTTGCTTATGCTTCTCTCAACCAAAAACCCATGGTCACAAGCCCATGTTTAGGAGATTAATGTAATGAGTTTTCCTCAAGTCGAATTAAATACCAACAAAGGTCGTATTGTTCTTGAGCTTAACGCTGAAAAAGCGCCAAAAACGGTTGAAAATTTCTTAGAATATGTACGTGACGGTTTCTATGACGGTGTAATTTTCCACCGTGTAATTGATGGTTTTATGATCCAGGGCGGTGGCATGGACGAAAACTTCAAAGAAAAAGCAACTCGTGATTCAATCGAAAACGAAGCAGACAACGGTTTAAGCAATGATGAAGGCACAATTGCAATGGCGCGTACTCAAGCTCCGCACTCTGCATCTGCTCAATTCTTTATCAATGTTAAAAACAACTCTTTCTTAAATCACACTGGCAAAACAGCTCAAGGCTGGGGTTATGCGGTATTTGGTAAGGTTGTTGAAGGTATGGATGTTGTAAGCACAATTAAAGGCGTGCGTACAGGTAACCGTGGTTATCACGCAGATGTTCCTTTAGAGAACGTTGTGATTGAATCTGCTAAAATTATTTCTGAATAATTTGATCCAACAGGATTCTTTGTGACCCATCTGTTTATATCAGATTTGCATTTGTCACCTGATCACCCTCGACTGGTTCGGGGGTTTTTAGACTTACTAACACAATATCAAGATAAAAACACCCAGCTCTATATTTTAGGTGATTGGTTTAATGCTTGGATTGGGGATGATTACACCGCACCGTGGTTAGATGAAATTGTCACTGCCTTACAATCATTCACTGCACATAATAATAAAATCTTTTTCCAAGTCGGCAATCGAGACTTTGCTTTAGGTCAAAAGTTTTTAAACCAATTTAATGGAATTTTATTGCCAGATGTTTTCACATTGGAAATTAATCACAAAAAACTTCACCTAGAACATGGTGATGCTTTGTGTACAGATGATGTTGCGTACCAACGCTTCCGTAAAGTCATCCGTAATCCAGTTTTACTGGGTTTGATAAAACGAACACCATTAAGTTTCAGACAAAAACTCGCCAATGGTTTTCGTAAAAAAAGCAGTGAAACCAAACAACTAAAAAGCTATGACATCATGGATGTAAATGCAAAAGCAGTTGAAAATGTCATTACTGAAGTCGATTATTTAATTCATGGTCATACCCATCGCCCTGAAATTCATCAAGTATTGAATAAACAACGTATTGTTTTAGGTGATTGGCGAGAAGATTCTGCTTGGATTTTAGAAATTAACGAACAAGAAAATAGCAGCCTGAATTTTAAAAAGTGGACCTATTGATCTTTATTCCATTCGACTTTTATCTATATCCAAATCACATTTAGACACTTTTCCTACCTGATAGATCCAGTAAAATAAACTGATTTTTTTATTTGGTTGATCATAGATGGATTCCCTACATACCGCAAAAACACGTTACACCACCAAGGCATACGATGCGAGTAAAAAAATTCCAAAAGAACAGTTTGAAAAATTATTAGAAATTTTACGTTTCAGCCCCTCTTCCGTAAATATTCAACCCTGGCATTTTCTGATCGCAGAAACAGATGAGGCAAAACAACGCATTGCAGCAGGTTTAACAGGTGGCTATGCCTATAATGCTGCAAAAGTGCTCAATTCTTCACATACCCTGGTTTTCTGTACACGCACTGATATTTCCAATGAATATCTTGAGCAGTTACTTGAACAGGACCATAACAGTGGTCGCTTTAAGGATGAGGCAGCAAAACAGGGACAAAGAGATACCCGTTCGAGTTATGTTGAGTTTTACCGAAATGAATTGAAGAACCTTTCAGCATGGATGGAAAACCAGACTTATATCGCCCTTGGACAACTGTTATTCGCCGCAGGCCTTGAACACATTGATGCCACACCAATGGAAGGCTTTGACAGAAATATTATTAATCAGGAATTTGGTTTGGCTGAAAAAGGCTTGAAAGCCTCCGTGATTGTGGCTTTGGGCTATCGTAGTGAAAATGATTTCAATGCAAAGCTACCCAAATCACGCCTTGCGGATGATGTGATTTTTACCCGTTTATAATTATCATAATGATTGTGATTTGTTTGTAAGGGCAGATTAACCATCTGCCCGAATTAAACTGTATTCTGCTGGAATGAAACCATTAGCCACTACGACATCATCGCTTTTGCCAAACACAATACAGCCAATACTCCACAGACCAGACCAATCCATGTATAGGCTTTAAGCCGTTCCCGAAACAGCACTACTCCACTGATTACCCCAAAAATCACCACAAGAATATTCATACCCACAAATACAATTGCTGGTGTGTCTTTCAGCATCATATGAGCCTTAACATACAGGGCAATATTGGCAAAATTAATTGCACCAAGGACAAGACCTGCAAAAATATTCTTGGGTTGCCAATTCGGCTGGGTGATGGAGAGATAGGCAATTGATAAAACAAATGCCATAATAAAGGTGAGATTCAATGTGACTGCAAACTGTAGACCTAGACTACTGCTATATTTAAGTAAGATATCAACCGCAGCATAACCTGCCCACACACAAAACAGAAACAGGGCAGATTTTAGATTTAGGCCCTGTGTGGCTTTTTCCACCGCCTGCCCAAGAATAATCGCCAAAATTGCCGCCATACCTAAAGCAACGCCAATTAGCTTTAGTGTGCTAAACTGCTCACCAAATATAAAATAGACAGCCAATAAGGAAAGGATCACTGCTAGACGCTGGGCAATTTCTGTTTTCACAATTCCCGCAAACTGCAAGGACTTGGCTAAACATAGAAAGATACTAGGCAGCAACACCGCCAAAATTAAAATCAGCCACCACGGCGTATGTTGCCATGAAACATGGGTCATATCTGTTTTCAACCAATAGGCGCATAACAGGCTAGCACTTAAATAGTTCCACGCAATCATTTGCCAAACATCAAAACCTTTTTCTTTCAGATATTTCAGCAAGATTGACACAATCACGCTGCAACAATCATTTACATAGTTTTTCTAGCTATGTAAAAACACAAAAAAAAGCCAGTCTATTATTAGACTGGCTTTTTTAAAGAACATCGATCAATTAACGATTATTTTCGTCTTCTTGACCATCTTCAAATTTAGTTTCGCTATCGAAGCCACCTTGATGACCAAAGCCACCTTGACCGCCGAAGCCACCTTGACCACCGAAGCCACCTTGACCACCGAAGCCGCCCTGACTACCAAAGCCACCTTGACCACCGAAGCCACCTTGACCACCGAAGCCACCTTGACCACCGA
>CAZKJI010000054.1:0-13909 GCA_964553005.1 uncultured Acinetobacter sp.
GAAGATGAACAACTTGAATTTATTAAAGCATTCCGTGAGGTCATGCGCTACAACGGCCAGCTACAAACCTTCATTGAATATGATCAAGACGATACTAAGCTTGATAAACAGCACTTTGCGAATTTTGCATCTAAATATTCCGATCTCTGTCGTGCGATTCGAAAAACGACCAAGAAAGAAAAAGTCTCTGTGTTGGATGATGTCGACTTCCAATTAGATTTATTGCACAGTGATCGTATCAATGTGGGGTATATTCTGACCCTGCTACAGATGGCAGTGAATGCTGAAACAGATGAGCAGCGTAAGAAATACGAAGCCCAAGTACATGATCTGATCGGCAGTGATATTAGCTTGCATGATAAGCAAGACTTGATACAAAAATTCATCGAAGAAAACATGCCAAAAATGATTAATGGGCAAAGCGTACAAGATGCTTTTGCTCAGTTCTGGGATGCTGAAAAAGAGCAGGCGTATCAGCATCTCTGCGAACAAGAAAATCTTAAACCTGACATTTTGAAAGCGGTACTCGACAATTACGAGTTCACCAAACGATTACCACGTAAAGAAGAACTCAAAGACTTGCCAAACTACAAGGTTAAACTGTTTGAACGTGAAAGTGTATTTAACGATTTGATTGTGAAGACACGGCAGTTGATTGAGAAGTTTTATGTGGGGTTTTAATGCAAATGAATTTACCCTAACGTAAGTGGGATCATTCGTGTTTTTATATTGATATAAGTTCATCCCACCGAAATGGATTTGGACTTAACTTATCACGACTCATAGCCCAGTTACGATTTGGGATATAACACGCACCGACCCCAATTTTCTTTTTACCGTATTTTTCATGCACACCTTCTAAGGCTTTCATCAGCCTTTCTTTTTTTTCGATTGTTTCAAAATCAGTAAGTAGATCGTAAGTGTGACCAGACTTAGGTTCTAAGCATGTTAATAACACACCACACTTTTTGTAATTAATTCCTGCCTTGTATATGTGGTTCAGCATGGCAGTAGCGGCTTTGGTTAAATCGGGGGCAGAGTCTGTAGGTTCAGTGAAAGTATAACTAATTGATTTGTTATAGAATGGTTCATTCGTATCAAAAGGATTTGATTGAACGAATGCAACAATAGTCCCACAAAGTAATTCTTCACCACGTAAACGTGAGCAAGCATCTTGTGCATACATCGAAATCGCTTCTTTTAAATCACACAAATCAGTTATTTTTGAGCCAAAAGAACGGCTGGCTACAATTTGTTTTTTGCTCGGTGGCGTATGCTCGATTTCAATACAGGACACACCTTGTAATTCCGTAACGGTACGAGCCATCACAATAGAAAATAACTTCTTCATTTCCTGCGGGTTTGAGCAAGCAAGATCAAGTACGGTATTTATGCCCATGTCTTGTAATCGTTTTGAATGCTTACGTCCTACGCCCCAAACCTCACTTACGTCAATAGCCGAAAAAACAGCTTCTTTATCGCATAAATCCATATTGACTAAATTACATACCCCATTGAACTGTACATTCTTCTTGGCAATATGGTTGGCTATCTTGGCTTCTGTTTTTGAATTACCAATCCCTACACACACAGGCAAGCCGAGCCATTTCAGGATCTTCTGTCGCATGTCTTGAGCATAGTCAGCTAAATCATAATTTTGAACGTAAGCACTCAGATCAAGAAAACACTCATCTATTGAATAAATTTCTTGCTCTGATTCCGTGACATACTCACTTAAAATGTTGTGAAAGCGTCGAGACATTTCCGCATATAGCGCATAGTTACTAGATATGACTTGGATATTATGTTTTGTCACGAGGTCTCTAATCTGAAAGAGAGGCACTCCCATTTTAATGCCAAGTTGCTTGGCTTCATTGGAACGAGCAACGGCGCAGCCATCATTATTAGATAGTACAATCACAGGCTTATCATTCAGCCTCGGATCAAACACACGCTCACAACTGACATAGCAGTTATTTACGTCGATCAACGCAAAAACTTTATTTTCAGATAACATGTTCTTATTCTTCTTATATGAGCTTTTTAAGATTCCACGTAACAACTGCGACTACGCTAAATGTTTGATCTGCATTTAAATAGATATTCTGATAATCAGGACTTTCAGCTTTTAACCACGCATCAGGTAATTTATTTAGGTCAAAGCCTTCACCAAATGTTTCAACTATTTCACTTTTTGACATCTGTGCGGTAATCATCAGTCGTTTAATGGTTAGCTCTTTATCATCAATTAAAGCAACCACGATGCTACGATGCTTAGCTTCAATGCTACGATCTAAGATCACAACGTCATCAACATCAAGCCCAGCATTGATCATGCTTGTGGTCTTGATGCGATTAAGAAATGTGGCATTGGGATTTGAAATTAAGATTTCGTTTAAATCAACTGTCTTATCAATATAGTCCTGAGCTGGGGAGGGAAAACCAGCAGGGATTGATTCAAGCGTTAGTGGCAACAGAACGATAGACTTGGCTTTGATGGTTTGAAAATCGTGATCGGCTAAAGTGGTAATATTTTCGAGTAGAGTATTGATGGTAGGGGTGGGCTTTCCATCTGCTCCCATGAGGCTTTGCAGTGATGACCATGCGTCATCAGAGAAGTAAATAGGCAACTTCTTTGTCATTGTAATACTCCTACGCTACTGGGCGTGTTTGAAGTGATTTTGCTTTTTTAGAATATATTTTTTAGTGTCTTTAATTCAAATTCAAAATACTGTGGATAAACAACAGCAAGACAAACTGTGTCGCTCATCATAGTGCATTTGGTCGGAATCTATCCATCTCAGCTTTAGGCGCAGCCGTATATTCATCAATTGGCATTTCTACTAAAAAATCTGGTGCTTCATCATGAGTGGCGTGTAACCAAGCATTTCGTCGGCTTGGGGGAATAACAACGACGGAACGTTTTTCGTCCTCAGGTGCATGAAACTGATTTAGAAACGGATGTGTGTCTACATTGATCGTCAGCATCGACATTGACCGAATTTCTTCACCATTCACAACGGCATATTCATAAATGCCTGCGACAGTAAAAGGCATACCATCGGTGCGGTAAATGCCATACCAGTGGGCTTTTCCGTCGATGTACTTAGGCTCAAATATGGTTTCAACGGGGATCAAACAAAACTGATTTTTCTTCCAAGCATTTTTAAATGAAGGTTTAGACGCTATAGTTTCAGTACGTGCATTATAAGTATTTTTCACTTGCTTGATGTCTTTGACCCACGGCGCAACCAACCCAAAGCGAGCCAGTCGCCATTCGATGTTGCCAGCTTTAGCAAATAAGAGAGGACTTGAGTAATTGGGAAAAATATCAGCTTTATAGTCAAAAGTAGGTTCAAACAAATCAAGTAAATGAATACGATTTTTTGCAATTGGTTCGTAGTTGGCGCACATGTCAGTAACCATTTCATATTTAATTTAAATAATGAACTGACAACATAGTGGTGTGTTTATGTGTTTTGTAGGGCTTTGTTGCATAAATAAAAATAAAGATGAGTCAGTCTCTTCCCGATATTTATGCAACAGCGACTGTTTGGGCTGTACCGAGTTGAGTAAATTTATTCAAAATATCGACTCTTATTTGCAAGTCAACTACCTGACGATTAAAGCATCGGCTAGACACACCTTGTCCTAGCCGTTTAAATGCAAACATTTTGGCTTCTATTCGTGAACGTTGATGGTAACCAATCTCTCTTTTCCACTGCTTTCGTCCCTTGTTCCAACAGGCTTGTACTGCATAATTCCTTGCTCTGCCAATTTCATTTTCTGCCCACAAAACAGCATTCGAGCGAGGCGGAATAAGAGCATAATCGCCTGTCGCTGCTGCTGACCATTATGAAAGAACAAGCCAAAGTGGATATTCTTAAACATGATGTCTATGTCAATCTTGTGGGCGGATTGAAAATTACAGAAACAGCGTCAGATTTAGCAGTTCTATTGGCTTGTGTTTCAAGCCTGAAAAATCAACCCTTGCCTCACGATATGGCTGTGTTTGGTGAAGTAGGCTTGTCTGGTAAGATTCGGTCTGTACCCAATGCACAGGAACGTATAAAGGAAGCACAAAAGAATGGATTTAAAACCATAGTTGTACCTAAAGTGAATCAGCCAAAACAATCTATAGGCTCTATGAAATTGATTACTGTGGAATATTTGTACCAAGTCTTACAGGTTGTTTTTGAACAGAATGGTGAGGAACTCAGGTAAGTGGGATAAACCAAATTGATTTTACCTGACATTATTTAGAGTGTTTGCTGTGAATAATGAGTTTCATCTAGTAAAGTAAGTAACGATTATGGTACAGGTAAATTTTGTTGTGGTATCTACTTAATTTATTGCCAGTAATGTCGTATTGAAAACCTATACAGAAGAGAACTCAAAGATAGCTAATGAATGTTGAACATCCACTACTGCTAGACATTCAAAAGGGCCAGAGCAAGACGCTTGAATTTAAACAGCAGTTACCCAAAGGGCAGCAAATCGCCAAGACTTTAATCGCCTTTGCAAATAGTAGTGGCGGTAAGTTGATTGTTGGGGTTTCAGATGATCGGCAGTTAGTTGGGATTCGGGAAGATATCTTTGACCTACAAGATAAAATTACCTCAATGATTTATGAGTTGTGCAGCCCGCAACTGGCAGCACAAATCTATATTGAAAATATTGCAGGCGTAGAGTTATTGGTTGTGGAAGTGCCTCGTGGAAGTTTATTTCCATACCACCTTAAATCTGTGGGGCGTGAGCAAGGTACATATATCCGTCTAGGTGCAAGTAACCGTGTTGCATCGCCTGAAAATATTCAACAATTAGAATTACAAAGATTCAATGTCAGTTTCGACTCATTGGCAAACTATCAATACCCGCTAGAAAAGCTTGATTTAACGGTTTTGGGATCAGCTTTCAAGGCTGCTGATAAAGTACTGACTTTAGAAAAGATGCTGAATCTGAAGCTAGTTGTTGAAGAGCAGGGGCAGCGTTACGCCAGTCATGGTTTATTGATTTTGCTTGGTCAATATGAGCATGTGATGACCCAATGCGCTCGATTTAAAGGCACAAATATGAGCGTGTTTTTAGACCGTAAAGAATATACAGGTGACTTGTTTTCACAAATTGAGCAAACAGAAATTTTTATTAAAAATCATTTGTCTTTGCGTGCTGAAATTCGAGGCTTAAAGCGTTATGACTATCTGGAAATTCCAGAAAATGCCATCCGTGAAGCTCTGATCAATGCTTATGTTCATCGGGACTACAGCAACTTTGGGCGGAATATCAAAGTTGCTGTGTATGATGATTTGGTCAATATTGTCTCCCCAGGCGGCCTGCCAAATGGTTTGATTGAAGCGGATTTGTTGCAGGGGCGTTCAGAGATTCGGAATCGAGTGTTGGCTCGTGTGTTTAGAGAGCTAGGTTATATTGAGCATTGGGGCAGTGGTCTGCAACGGATCAAGCAGATGTGTGAAGCTGAAAAACTGGCTACACCTGAATTTTTAGAAACAAATGATTTCTTTGATGTGAAGTTATACCGCCCACAAGTACAAATAGTTTCGGACGATTCAAGCAATAAAACGGACGATTATGGACGATTACAGGTAATCACGGACGATTCGATACCAAAGTTTGAGCATTTAAGTCTGGAACAACAGCAAATTTTAAGTTTTGCTTTTGAACATGGAAAGTTAAATCGTTCAGATGTGATGCAGTTACTTAATATTGAAAAGAGCAAAGCCTTTGAGTTGTTAAAAAGTTTGTTAGAGCTTGGCTTACTTAGACGTAATGGACGAGGTAGGGCAACGACTTATTACTTTGTGCTTGGTGAGTAATGATTTTTGGGTGATGAAGAAAGTGTTTGGTGGGATAAGATGAATAATAGCTGGCAACGTTCATCTACCACCGATCAAGTCACCGTACATGATACCGATCAAGCTATCGTACAAGATGGCGATTATGTTCAACATTTTGTTTCAGTCATAGGGCAGAAAGAATATAGTTTGGCAGAATTGATGTCTTTACTGGGCTTGTTTCACCGTCCAACATTTCAGAAGAATTACCTTAGTCCAAAATGTAGAGGGTTGGTTGAAAGCACCATTCCAGACAAACCAAAAAGTCCGACGCAAAGATATCGATTGAGTTTATAAAGCTAGGTGGCTCAATTGGTCATCAATAGAGGGTGGGAAAAATATGTATTCTAGGATTTTTCTACTTATGATAGGCTTCAAGGGTATAGCATTAACTTAGTAACCGTATGTCAGAACACAAGTATAGTGAAGCACTTAACCCACAAAAGGCATTGATCTGGAGAATTGTACATCTGGATAACATTGCGTGGATTTTGGAGCATGGCTTACATTGCGGCAATAGTTCTACTATCTCTAAAGAATGGGTACATATTGGTAATACTGAGTTAATTGATAAAAGAGCAAACCATCCTGTTCCAGTTGGGCAAGGTGGCTATCTCAATGATTATGTCCCTTTTTATTTTACGCCATTTTCACCTATGTTGTTGAACATCAAGACAGGGCGTGGTGGGGTTAAGCAACGTGCTAATGATGAAATTGTGATCCTAGTTTCCAGTCTGTATCGTTTGCAGGAGTTAAATCTGCCATTTGTATTTACAGATAGTCATGCCTATTACCAATGGTCAAACTTCTATACGGATTTAACCGATTTGGATAAAATTGACTGGAAAATTTTGCAGGCAAGGGATTTTAGTAAAAATTTAGACGACCTTGCAAAATTTGAGCGTTATCAGGCAGAAGCTCTTGTACATCACATTTGTCCTGTTGAAGCATTGTTAGGCATGATGTGCTATAATGAAAAAGTAAAATCCTTGTTAGACCAAAAATTGCGGGAAGCAGATGTTCAAATGCCTGTGCATGTAAGAGCAGGAGTATACTTTCAATGATCCATTATACGACTGGAAACCTACTGGATGCCCCAGTAGAAGCATTGGTCAATACAGTCAATACAGTAGGGGTCATGGGAAAGGGTATTGCGTTAATGTTTAAAGAGCGATTTCCTGACAATATGGCTGCCTATCGTGAAGCATGTAAGAATGGGCGTGTTCAGACAGGAAAAATGTTTGTTACAGAAACCAATGAATTTTTAGCACCTCGCTGGATTGTAAACTTTCCAACTAAGCAGCATTGGAAAGCCAAGTCACAAGTTGAATGGATTGAAGATGGGCTAAACGATTTAAGACAATTTATTATTGAAAAAAATGTTTCGTCTATTGCAATACCCCCACTGGGAGCTGGTAATGGTGGATTGGATTGGCAAGATGTAAAATTAAAAATAGAATCTGCACTATCTGATTTACCGAATGTAGAAATCCTCATTTTTGAGCCAACTGTACAATATCAAAATGTTGCGAAAAATATTGGCGTTCAAAAACTCACACCAGCAAGAGCCTTAATTGCGGAATTAATTCGTAGATATTGGGTGCTTGGTATGGAGTGCAGTATTCTTGAGATTCAAAAACTAGCATGGTTTTTACAGAGAGTTATTGAAAAACATGATTTATCGAATGAGCTAAAGTTGGATTTTCAGGCAAACTATTATGGTCCTTATGCCCATAATTTGACACATTTGCTGAACGCATTGGATGGTAGCTATTTAAAATCGGATAAAAGAATTCCTGATTGTGAGCCATTGGATGTGATCTGGTTTAATCAGCAGGAACACATAAAAGTACAGACTTATCTCAATAGCGATGCAAAGGACTTTGTACCTGCATTAGAAGAAGCAACGGCTTTAATATCTGGCTTTGAATCACCGTTTGGTATGGAGCTTTTATCAACTGTAGATTGGCTAATCCATAAGGAAAACTATCAACCAAATGTTGAATCAATTAAAGAGGGATTAGCGAATTGGTCTGCTGGTAAGCGGTGGGCAAATAGAAAGCTATCCTTGTTTAAAGATGAGCATATTCAGTATGCTTTGGATCAGTTGGATGGGTTTGCGTACTAGAGGAACCCCAACTGAGTTACTTGGTTGGGTGAAAAACAACCAATCAAAATAAAAATAATAGGTACTCAAAATTGGACAAAATATGGACGTTATTTGCGCCTATTTTACGCCTAAAAATTTGAAAATTTTAAGCAAGTTTTTGATTTAAATTGTAAATAAAATTTCACTTGTCCAATCCATCATGGGCGCAACACTGATGCGAGGTTCTTTCGTGCTTTCAATGGTTTTGTTGATATTCATATTAAAAAAACATACCTTTACAGTGTTGCTTATTTTGGACTATTTCGATTTTTTACGCCAATATGGTCTTTGGAAAGAGATAAGGCGTAAATTATGGGAACAATTTCACAACGCAAATTGGCGGATGGAACTATACGCTTTCGGCTGAAATTAGAATAAGCCGTAAAGGCCTTGCAAATTTCAAAGAGAGTAAAACGTTTAGTTCAATGCGACTTGCCCAAAAATGGTTAGCAATGCGTGAAGAGGAAATCGAAGAAAATCCAGAGATTTTATTAGGCAGATCGGATGTGACCAACATCACTTTAGCCAATGCCATAGAGAAATATCTTGATGAAGTTGGCAATGAATATGGTCGTACTAAAACCTACTGTCTTCGCCTAATTCAGAAATTCCCAATAGCGCAGCATATTATCACAAAAATAAAACCAGCAGATATTTCAGATCATGTTGCTTTGCGTCAGAATGGCTATGACAAACTCGGTATGGTTCAGTCCTTTGAAAGCAGCCTATTCTGAAATTTCCAGTTTTAAAATGGCTGCTGCGTAACATCAGTTATTAAAAGGTTATCCAGCAAACTAAATAGCATACAGGCAAGAACCAGACATACACCAGCCAAGCAGGTCATGCTCCAGCCACCATGATTCCATGCAAAGATGCCAAGTGCGGAACCACATGCTCCACCTGTAAAATAAGCGGTCATATAAATCGCATTGATACGTGACTTGGCATCGGGGCGTAAACGGAAAATAATGCTCTGGTTACTGGTATGAACCAAAGCCAAAGCCAACTGGATCAGAGCGAATCCAGCAATATAGCTGATAAGGACTGTTTGCCCGTAATAGAAGCAAACCCAACTGATAAGGAATAAGGCGCAGCCTATCCAGGTCAGTTGC
The DNA here is from genome assembly GCA_964553005.1 of uncultured Acinetobacter sp. GTDB lineage: Bacteria > Pseudomonadota > Gammaproteobacteria > Pseudomonadales > Moraxellaceae > Acinetobacter. The sequence continues at coordinate 9,114 of CAZKJI010000054.1, forward strand.
CTGGTATAGCCCTGGTCAGCATATCGGCCAATATATTGGGTGGATAAGGCACCAAAGATACCCACCAGACTCACCATTCCAATCATCAGGTCAGGTAAATGATGGACCGAGTTGAGCAGAAGTGCGATGGTTGAATAGAGGATACTGACTGCTGCAAAAGCAAACCCACCTGCAAGCGCACGTAATAATAGACGTTTTTCCTGCTTCAAGAGTACAGCCATTGAAACAAAGATTTGCCCATAATTCATTTTCATACGCATGACATAAGGTAGTCGACTTTTAAGCGCATAGGCCAATATCAGCATCAATACTCCACTAACCACATAGATGACTTTCCAGTGAAACAGGTTGGAGAACAATCCTGCCAGACTGGTCGAAAGCAAAATACCCACCAATAAACCACTCATGAGAAAGCCCACAACTTCGCCAGTCTTTTCAGACTGTACCGTCATGGTGGCAAGAGGGATCAGTACCTGAGCCGCAACTGAAAACAGCCCGACCAGTACGGTTCCCACCCAGAGCATAGGTAGGTTGACCGAGAACGCACTCAGAAACAAACCCATAGCGCATAAAGTCATAAGTAGGGGGATAAACTTGGTCTTATTGGCCACATCACCTATAGGTACAATAAACAGCAAACCCAAAGCATAGGAGACCTGTGCAAAGGTAACGGTCAGGGCAGCCTGACTTTCAGTTACGGCAAAATATTGCTGAATGGAGTGAATCAGGGGTTGGCTATAATAGTTGGCACCTGCACACAAACCGCACGCCGCAGCCATAAACCAGAGTAGGGTCTTGTTTTGACTAATATCTTGAGAGGCTGACATAATTTTCTCTATCACTGGTTTATGCAGTATATGCGGTTGCTTTAATTTCAATCGACATGCCTGCCCATGCCAATCTGGAAACAGGAATCAGTGTGTATACAGAAAATGCGTGATCTTTCCATAAATTCTGCATGATGCCTGTTAATAACTGAAGTTTTTTAGCATCATGCTCAATAATCAGGACACGCAAAATGGCAATATTTGAACGTTGTGCCCAGACGGCGGTTAAAAGCATGCTGAATATTATAAAAGACTTGTTGTACCTACTGGTCAAAAAGTTGGAAAGTTCATCATTTTCAGTAAATGTTATTGTGATTGAATCAGAAAAGTAAAATGATGAAAGAGATAAAATGAATTTTGCACTAATATTGTGCATTATATCTGTTTTGATCATAAAAATTTACATAAATATCACTTGAAAAAATGCCGATTCAAGTTTTTACATTTCTTTTTAGTTTTTCTGAGGAATGGTATCCATACAATTCAAATTTATTGATAAACCCTATTTTGTTGCTTTGAAATACAACTTGTACTTTCCTAGATAAATAGTCGCCGAAAAAACCAATAAAAGTTCATGTAAGCCAATTTCTCTCCATAGCTGCACGATTATGATGCGGTTTCAGCCCATAGACCCGTTTTAGCCAATCTTGAATATGCACAATATTTAAAGAATTGGTGTGTTCTATCTATGATGCTAGATAAAACATGGGGTTATTTAATCTATACCGCTTTGGCAGTCAATGAAAACAACGCACAAGGTATATAAAGGAATGGATAGATACTGAGAGAATGAAATTTTTATTTTGGATGTGCATGGTGAAAATAGTTTGGCTTTATCAAAAATCCAAACATCCTGAGCATACAAGGTTTCAATATCAATATGAATCATCAGTTCAAAATATAGGTATTTATTAAATAAATAGTGGGTGGAATTTTAAAAAAGTTCCATTAGAATCCAAAATTCTACAAAGAATACTCCTGGGGGAAACATTGCTATCCGCGATGTTTACTTAAGAAAAACTAGCTTGAGGAACGCTCATGCAGATCGGAATCCCAACCGAAACTGTCGCCAGTGAAAGTCGTGTAGCTGCTACACCTGAGACAGTAAAGAAGTTGATTAACGCAGGTCATAGTGTAGTCATTCAACGTGGTGCTGGTGTTAAGGCCGCGTATATTGACAGTGCTTATGAACAAGTTGGCGCAACCATTACAGACGATGCATATACAGGTAGCCAAATTATTTTGAAGGTACGTGCCCCTAAGGGTGACGAAATTCAAAAGCTTGCGGCGAATACGACTGTGGTTGCAATGTTTGACCCTTACCGCAATCCAGAACTGGACCAGTTTGCTGCTCAGCAAGTGTCTGCTTTTGCTTTAGAGTTACTTCCTCGTACGCTTTCACGCGCACAAAACATGGATGTACTTTCTTCTCAGGCAAACCTGGCTGGTTATAAATCTGTATTGTTAGCTGCGGCTGAATATCAACGTATGTTCCCAATGTTAATGACGGCTGCGGGTACTGTAAAACCTGCGCGTGTCGTGATCATGGGTGTTGGTGTTGCTGGTCTTCAAGCGATTGCGACTGCAAAACGTTTAGGTGCGGTTGTAGAAGCAACTGACTTACGTCCAACGGCTAAAGAACAAGTTGAGTCTTTAGGCGGTAAATGGTTAGACGTACCAATGTCAGATGAAGAAAAGCAACGTGCTGCTGAAGCTGCGAAAAGCGGTTATGGCTGGCAGCCAGGTGAGCAATACATCAAGGATCAAGCTGCGATTGTAGATAAAGCGGTATCAAATGCTGACATCGTAATCACAACTGCATTGATTCCAGGTCGTAATGCTCCACGTCTGATCAAAGCTGAAACTGTTGCCAAGATGAAACCAGGTTCTGTCATTTTAGATATGGCAGTTGAAACTGGCGGTAACGTTGAAGGTTCTAAAGAAGGCGAAACGGTTACAACTGAAAATGGCGTGAAGATTTTGGGCATTCCAAACATTCCAGGCACAGTTGCAACTGAAGCATCTGCACTGTATGCACGTAACGTTTTTAACTTCCTTGAAACATTATTCGACAAAGACAAAAACTTTGCGATTAATCCAGAAGAAGAAATCCAAAAAGCGTTACTCGTGACTCATGGCGGTCAAGTACTGCTCAAGCGCGGTTAAGGAGAGTTCTCATGGTTGAAACGATTACAATTTTCGTCCTTGCCATCTTCGTAGGTTACTACGTAGTTTGGGGAGTAACACCTGCGTTACATACACCACTTATGGCGGTAACCAATGCGTTATCTTCGATCATTATCGTGGGTGCAATGATTCAGACTGTGGGTATGCCTGTGATTGGTGTTGATGCCAATGTAGCATTCCAGAGCGTAAACGTTGTAAGCATCTTGGGTGCGATTGCTGTGTTCTTGGCAAGTATCAACATTTTTGGTGGCTTCGCTGTAACTGCTCGTATGCTTGAAATGTTCAAGCCGAAGCAAAAGAAAAAAGAGGGCTAATAGATGGAATTTATTCGAGACTATGCGGATTGGTTCTACCTGATTGGTGCCGTCCTTTTTATCTTAACTTTGCGTGGTTTGTCAGGTCCTAAAACTGCAATTGCAGGTAACCGTTACGGCATGATCGCTATGGCGATTGCTGTAGTGACAACATTCTTTGTTGCAGAACATCCAGTTGTTTGGATGATCGTTGGTGCGATGGTACTTGGTGGTGTGGTTGGTATCGCTCGTGCGCGAACTGTTCCGATGACACAAATGCCTGAAACAGTTGCTTTAATGCACTCATTGGTTGGTTTGGCTGCGGTATTAATTGCGATTGCTGCGATTTTACACAACAATCAATTAACAGCATTATTTGCTGAAAATGAAGCTGCTTTAACTGCTGCTGGCGTACAGCATGCTCATATGAGCAAAGTTCATTTATTTGAATTGTTTGTAGGTTGCTTCGTTGGTGCGATTACATTTACAGCATCAGTATTTGCTTACGGTAAATTAGCTGCTAAGAAATGGGCAAAAACGATTTCTGGTGCATGGGTTAAACCTGTTCAAGCGCTTATCTTTGCTGCAATGCTTGCGGCAGGCATTATGTTCTTCTTGACGAATAACATGACTGCTTTCTGGGCGATGACAGCACTTGCACTTGCATTTGGTTGGGTTTGGATTGCGCCAGTTGGTGGCGGTGATATGCCAGTTGTGGTATCGCTTCTTAACTCATTCTCTGGTTGGGCTGCAGCTGGTATTGGTTTCACACTAGAAAACAATATGTTAATCGTTGCTGGTTCACTTGTAGGTTCTTCTGGTGCGATTCTTTCTTACATCATGTGTAAGGCGATGAACCGTTCAATCATCAACGTATTGTTTGGTGGTGCGATGGGTGGTGCAGCAGTTGCTACAGCGGACAAAGGCGAACAAGTTCAACGTAACTATCGTTCTGGTTCAGCAGATGACGCAGGTTTCTTGATGTCAAATGCTGACAGCGTTGTGATTGTACCTGGTTATGGTATGGCGCAAGGTCGTGCACAGAATGCAGTTAAAGAATTATGTGAAATCTTAAAAGAACAAGGCGTAACAGTACGTTTTGCGATTCACCCAGTTGCTGGTCGTATGCCTGGTCACATGAACGTATTACTTGCTGAAGCTGATGTTGCGTATGAAGACATCCTGGAAATGGATGAGATCAACTCAGACTTCCCGGCAACTGACGTGGTACTGGTTATCGGTGCGAATGACGTTGTTAACCCAGCAGCGAAAGATGATCCAAGCTCACCAATCTATGGTATGCCGATTCTTGAAGCGCATAAAGCACGTACCATTATGGTGATCAAGCGTTCTATGGCAACAGGTTATGCTGGCTTAGACAATGACTTGTTCTATAACGACAAGACCATGATGATCTTCGGTGATGCCAAGAAAGTTGTGGAAGATATGACGAAAGCAATCAATGGTGGTGGTCACTAATCTGACCTCA
>CAZKJI010000055.1:0-13862 GCA_964553005.1 uncultured Acinetobacter sp.
GTATCTCAAGAGGGTTTGGTAATAAATACTTGTTTACTTTTTAGGAGTGACTTATATATGAACGATAATTTCTTATTAAATCAATTCAGTCACATTGATGGTTTAATCTTCCTTGCCGTGATAGATAATTATGATGGTTCTATATTAAAATCTATAGGAGATCATCATATAAATATAGATAGTGCTATACTTGAAGTTACCAATATATATAACATGCAAATAAAGCTGATACATGAGTTTGATCCAATGGATTATCTTGAAGGTATATTTATCAGTTTACACAATCAATATCATATGATTACTCCCCTTGAAAGTAATCAAAACCTATTTTTATATGCAATTTTAGATCATACTCTAACAAATCCTGCATATGCACGTTACGAAATTGAACGTATTGAAAAAAATCTGAATTTTTATGCCTATTAAAAATATATCTTATTAAATAAGCTTTGAATTGAGTATTTCTTTGCACAATGGAGCTAAAAATGAATTCTAATTTAACGAAGAAAATATTTTCATTTTGTGCCATTAACTTAATAGTAGGTACTCATGTAGTGCATGCAAGTGTTCAAACTTGTCGGAATGCCCCACTAATTGTTACGGGAAAAGTTGTTGGTTCAGTGACATACTTTGCAGAGGATTGTAAAAAAAACTGGGAAAACCAAAACATACGCCTAGACTTTTCTTATCGTCAAAACATTCCTGAATGGGCATTTAAACGCGCAGCGACTCATTTCCTTAAGAAAAATATTGCAGACTTCTCAGATAACTCACCACTGAATAACATCACAGAATTATATCACCCTGTAAAAAAAGGTGATCTCTATAGCCTCAGCTACAATCAAAATAGCAATACACTTACATTATCTTTAAATCAAAAGACTCTCGGTGCGATTACAGATCAAAAAGCAAATCAGTATTTTAAAATTTGGTTTGGAAATTCACCTTTTAATGCTAAATTAAAACAACAATTACTTAATCCATAGTGGATATTATTATGAGCAACCAATTTATCCTGATGGTTGAAGACCACTATGAACTTGCGGCAACTGTATGTGAGTTTTTAGAGGAACATGGTTTTGTAATTGATCATGCGCGTAATTTGGATGCTGCACGTAATTTTCTTAAAACACAGGCATATCATCTGCTTTTATTAGACATAAATTTACCTGATGGCTCTGGTTACGATTTATGTGAATGGTTAAGAACAGAACAAGGTATGGATATTCCTGTGCTTATGCTTACCGCGCGTGACACCTTAGATGATAAATTGAAAGGTTTTGTTGCAGGCACAGATGATTATCTAGTTAAACCTTTTGATTTCAATGAATTAGTCATGCGTATTCGTGCCCTAATTAAGCGTTCATTAGGCGAAGTTTCCAAAAATAAAATTCAAATCCATGACTTAATTTTAGATAGCTCCACACAAACCATTATTCGTGCTGGTCAGCATATTGATTTACCGCGCATTCAATTCAAGCTGCTTAAGATTCTCATGCACCACTCGCCCAGAGTGATGACCAAACAGGAGATTGTCATTGAATTATGGGGCGATGAAGAACCAGAAAGTGATGCCTTGCGTAGCCATATTTACAATTTAAGAAAAATGGTCGATAAACCCTTTCAGCAGAAACTCATTCATACCATTCCTGGAGTGGGTTTAAAGGTTGCGCTTGAAGAACATGATTGAGCCTGATTCATATACACCACAACGATTAATCCTGTTGTATTCGGCAGTTCAAGGTCAGTATGTGTACTTAAATAATATTGACGATCGAACAACTCGACTCTCCAGCCTAGTTGCATACATAGTTTTTCTACTAACTGTAGACCTATGCCATGTCCTTTAGGATTGAGTTTTAGCTGACTACGACTTAACTCTCGGACTTTTAATTCATCTGGTAGGCTAATTCCAATGCCGTTATCAGCAATGATGATGCTATTTTTCTGTTGAATAATATGAATACTTGAGCCTTGAGAATAATTTAGCGCATTACGCAAAATATTGCTAAACACCATTTTTGTCATTGATGAATATAATAAACGTGTTGATTCTGAATCATCATACTGCACCAAGATCTCTATGCCTTTACTTTGGCTCACCATATCTAAATCGTGAACGAGATCAGTAATAATGGCAGATAATCGGGTTTGCTCAGCATTTAGGGTATTGGTCGTGTTACGTGCAATTGCAAGTAAAGTATCTACGAGTAATTGCATGTCCTCAATGGTATTTGCTATACGGTTCAATGATTTATCATTACCATATCTTGCTTGGCAGATTTGGACATTACCTTTCAAAATCGTCAAAGGCGTACGTAATTCGTGACTAACATCCCCCGTAAACTCGCGTTCACGATGAATAAACTCACTCAATACTTCATGGTACTTTTCTAATGCCTGTTTTAGATATTCTGCTTCCATGTTGCCATTGGTACTAATATCTTGAAATGGAGAAGCCTCTTTACTTTGATGAACCCAGTCTATTTGTTCTAGCGCATTTGCAAGACGGGTAATCGGTGAGAAATAACGTTTCGCACGGCGATTTGACCACCATAAAATGCTATAGAGCACAATCAAACTAAACATTAATGGCGCAAGACCAAACATCCAAACAATTTTATTGACGTTACTTTCACCGAACACCAACAACACATGCTGACCATTGCGCTTGCCATAAACAGTCATACGATCTTTGCCATCTACAAAAATACGATGCACACCTTGCTGTAAAGTCAAATCACGAAGTGGTTGCGGAGGCTTGTTTGATGACCAACGATAGCCATATAAATTTTTAGTGTCTGGAAGATCGGCATTTGGATTACGATCAACACGTATCCAATAATGTTCCATTTCTTGTTCAAGCGCAGTTTTGAGTAATGAACCTTTAATCACCCATGCGCTACAAGCAATACCAATAATAATTGAAAGTGCGATCAGCCCGATCTGCAACCAATAATAGCGATTAAACATCTCACCGAGTGGATGATTATTTCCATCATTTTGTTTCGATCTAAACATTGGCTGATCTACTTGCAGAGCTATCTTTAATTATACGACTTTCTTTTTAAACAGGAAGTGACCGACAACCCACTCTTGCCCTTGTTCAAACCCAAATAATTCTGCACAAGCCATAAAGAAAATACGCCAACGTTGCCACCATGCTTCTGCATCTTGAGCGTAAACTTGTTCAAAAAGTGGTTTTAATTGTTCGACATTGCGATCCATATTTTCTAACCAAGCATTCGCTGTTTTCTCGTAATGAGTACCCGACCATTGCCAATGTTTAGATAGCTCTAAATGATCTTGGAAATGTAAGAATGTAGACGTTGATGGCATCAGACCACCCGTAAAAAAGTAACGTGACATCCAATCATATTCACTTTTAATTTCAAATGGATAATGTAAGAAACGATGACAAAAAATATGACACCACAACATCCCATCTGCTTTGAGCCAAGACTGAATTTTCTCAAAAAGCTTTTGATAGTTTCGAACATGTTCAAACATTTCAACCGAAACCACACGATCAAAAGTATCCGCTTTTAACTCAAGCACATTAACATCACAGGTTAAGATTTCTACGTTGTTTAGACCACGCTTTTGAGCTTCTGCAAGAATATGTTGGCGTTGAGTAGCTGAATTAGACACTCCCGTAATTTTTGCATTTGGATAACGCTCTGCCATCCATAAGGTAAATGATCCCCACCCACAACCCAACTCTAAAATTTGTTGACCATCATGTAATTGAGCACGATCACTATATATCTGTAGTGCAAACTCTTCAGCTTCATCCAAATTTGTTCGATCATGGGGAAAGAAACATGCACTATATTTCAAACGTTTTCCTAGAACCGCCTGAAAGAATGCTGTAGGTAGTTCATAATGCTGCTCGTTGGCTTTGTCCGTTTCAATCGCAATTTCACTCTGCTTTAACATATTAAGCACATCCATATAGCGCTGAGCACCTTGTTCAGGGTCATAACGCCCTTCTTGAATCAAACGCTTTTTACTCAATGCACGGATGGCTGCACGAATCGCTTGATCAGGAACTAAACCGCTTTCGACGAGTTTTAAAGATTTTTGAATAATAAAGTCCATGTGCAGTACCTACTGTTTGGGTTTCCACGGAATAAACATTGAAGTTCGTTTTTGATAATCGAGATAATTTTGACCTCGATTTTTTAAGGCTTGTTGCTCACTGAATGGAATACCCGTGATGTAATACAAGAATAACCACATCAACACTGGATAGATCCACAAGCTTAATAATCCTGCCGCTACTCCTATGATGGGATAAGCAAACCAATGCAGCCATTCAAAGAAGTAGTTTGGATGCCTTGAATACTTCCATAGACCTTGATCCATTGTTTTGCCATGATTTTTAGGATTTTGCTTGAAACGATATAATTGTTGATCTGCAACCGTCTCACCGACGAATGCAACAAACATAATTAGACCTGCAATAATCAGATAATCATTGGTATCCATGCTCCAAGACATGCTTGGCACATTGAGCAAGCTCCACATCGGAATGCTAAATAAAATGGCTAATCCAGCCTGAAACATGAAAAATAGAAAGAAACCAAAATGTTGATATTTGCCCATTGCTCTACGCATGTTGGCATATCGACGATCTTCTTCATGCTCAGCTAAATAACGACGGAATAGATGCAAAGTTAGACGCAGGAACCATATTGAACTGAATACGCCGAGAAACAATCTGACATTTAACGGAGCGATCTCAACAAACAATGCTGTCAGAGCAGTATTTAAAAAAATACAAAAGCTCCAAGCGACATCTACAATACCTGCTCGATGATTAGAGGTTGCCCACAACCAACAAAGCGTCATCACAAGGGCATCAAGTAAAAACAATTGCCATATCATAACTGCCTCCTTGATGCTTATAATAATGAGGAATTAATAAGGACTTGCTTCAAATAACAGGTGTACATCGCTGATCACGCCTTCTTTAAAGCCTCCTTCGCAATAACAGAGATAGAAATCCCACATCCGAATAAAGTTTTCATCAAATCCTAAAGCCAAAACGCGTTCTTTGGCATTTAAGAAACGCTCACGCCATTGATGAATCGTTTCTGCATAGCTCAAGCCAATATCTTCAAGATGTTTTAAACGCAACTGTTGTTCAGATGCAGCTTGAGTTAAAACACTGATACACGGAATAAAACTTCCTGGGAAAATATAGCGTTTAATATAATCCACGGTATTCAAAGCTTTTTTATAACGTGCATCTTCAATTGTGATAGCTTGAATCAAGCCCAAACCGTTCGGTTTTAATAAGGATCGGCATTTATTAAAGTAAGTCGATAAATATTGCTCACCCACCGCTTCGATCATTTCGATCGAAACCAACTTATCGAATTTTCCTTCTAATAATCGGTAATCTTTGAGTTGAACATCGACACGATGACTAAGGCCCGCATCTGCGATACGTTTGGTTGCTTCATCATATTGTGCTTGAGAAATCGTAATCGTAGTCACTTTACAGCCATAATGCTGAGCAGCGTAAATCGCAAAACCACCCCAACCGCTCCCGATCTCAACCAAGTGATCCATAGGTTTGAGCTGTAACTTCTGACAAATCAGCTCTTTTTTATAATCCGATGCTTCTTCTAGAGTCATATCTTTGTGCTTATATACTGCACTGGAATACATCATTGAAGAATCAAGAAAAAGTTTGAAAAAGTCATTGCTCAGGTCGTAATGCTCTGCAATATTTTTTCGACTTCCTGACAATGAATTTTTACGTGTTTTGTACCAAGCTTTTAATACAAGTTGGCTGGCTTGAGAAATCACATTCTGATTAATCTTATCAAGCACATGACGGTTTCTCGCCAAAATTTGAATGACTTCAACGAGGTGTTCACTGCTCCAATAGCCGCGAATATAACCTTCAGCCGCACCAAGTACACCGTTTTTAAAAATCAGATCAATCAATTCTTTATTATGAATCTCTATCGTCGCTTCTAAATCAGAAACCTCACCCACGGTACCATTCCATTCTCCACGAAAATGAATTTGTCCATGACGAAGTTTGAGCAAGCTTCGAAGAACCAAAGGCAGTGAATCCTGTTCACCGAAAATAAGCGTTTTCATCATGTTGTTTTAAATCCTTATCTTTTTTAGGGTGCCGATAAAATGGAACTTTCTTTCGCCATAGATGAAAAGCTTGAAGGTAGATCGAAGCTAACATCTTGAAAGGTTCAAAGATATGATAAATAGCATAACGATTCAGTTGTGAAGGAACTGTGATGCTGGTTAAAGTGAAACGCATCGTTGCATCAAAGATAAATTTATCTGATTGATAAAGCTGCATATGAATCACATTTTGTTCATCTGAAAAGTTAAATCGCCATTTGTACTGAATATCCATTGGCATGAATGGAGAGACATGAAAACTCTTTTCAAATTCGAACTGATAACTTTTGAAATGACTGTGCTCTTTTAATTTTTGACGACAGTCATGCACATAAACTTTACGTTCATTCCAAGGGGTATTGGTGATTTCACTCAATATGAAAACAGGTTGTTTTTGAGGATTGAGTACAAAATAAAAGATGACTGAATTAAAACTAAATCCTAAAGTTCTTGGCAATGCGAGCACACGAATTTCTGATTGTGTCGATAAAATCGTATCGGCTTGCTGCAAAAGGATTTTCTTAATTCGTTCTCTGATCGAACCTGTATAGCCTTTTAGAAAATCATTTTCATAAAGATTTAAGATATTCCAACGCGAAGTTGAACAAAGCCATGAACGATCTAGGTTTTGATCGATACGATCTGGATCAAAACATAAATAGCTCAAACTAGACTCAAAATCGTGTGCTTTAGGATAAAAGCGCCGATGTCTAATCTGAGCTTTGGCTATGGAAAGTGAATCTTCAAACATGTGATCACCTCCAAATTTAACCGTTCAATTTTAATAGTTGATCGACTACACGTTGAGCACTTCTCGCCCCATCTTCATGAAAGCCCCAACCCCAATATGCTCCACAAAATGAACTGCGGTTTTGACCATCGATCAAATCCCAACGCGCTTGTGATTCAATTGCTTTTTTATCAAAAACAGGATGTCGATAACGACGTTCGACATAAATCTTATCTTTTGCGATCGGCATATTCGGATTGAGTGTAGAAAAGATCTGAGTCTTACACGGTAGCTTCTGCAAGCTGTTCATCCAGTAAGTAAATCCATAGTGTACTTGATGAGCTTTGCTATTTTTTTGATGTTTCTCTTGAGCAGTGACATGCACATGCCAACTTGCCCATTGAGATTGACGCTTCGGCATAATCGAAGTATCAGAATGTACCACCATAAAGTTATCTTGATAATCAAAACAACCTAATACATCTCGCTCATCTGCCGAAGGATCTTGAATCAGCTTTAACGTATCATCAGCATGACTCGCAAACACAACCCAGTCAAAAGTTTCTTGTTGTTGATTCGTGACAATATGAACTAAATCATTTTCACGAATCACTTGTTGAACTTGCGCTTTTTTCCAAATAATTGATGGACAAGCTTTTTGAATCGCTCGTATATAAGAAGCTGAACCACCTTTGACCGTCTGCCATTGAGGGCGGTCTTCCAATTGCAACATACGATGATGTTGAAAAAAGCTTACGACAAATTTATAGGGAATATTTCCAACTTGATCCACTGGGCTTGACCACAATGCACCACACATTGGATATAAATGTTCTTGGCGAAATACCTCTGAATAATCATTTTGATTCAGATAGTCTTCGATACTCAGTTCAGCGTTGCACTGATCTAACTGAATATCTTTATTGTCTTGATAAAAACGAATCAAGTCGGACAGCATGGTCCGAAATTTCTTATTTAAAAAATTCTGAGGTCGCGTTAATAGTGACCATTTTTTTGATGGATTATATTGAAGCCCTGTCACTTGATTATTGACTGAAAAGCTCATGTCACTATTCTGTGCTTCTACACCTAATTCAGCCAGCATGGCGCTAAATAGAGGATAATTATAATCATTGAATACAATAAAACCGCTATCTACAGCAACGTTTTTACGTTCAATCCAAAGATCATGTGTATCCGTATGTCCACCGAAATACTGTTCTTTCTCAAAGATAGTGACTTCATGCTGTTTTGATAATTTCCACGCAGCGTATATACCTGAAATACCAGAGCCTACGATTGCAATCTTCATCAAGACTCCTCGCTTTGAATTTTACTCGTGTTTATTTTGAGATTTAATTGATGACTTTTATGGGTGTCATAAATACGTTGTGGTACAGGTTTAATTCCCCAAATCAAACCGAAAAAAGACATCATTTTTAAAATGTAATAAGTAATGTCGATTTGCCACCAGAAGAAACCTTGCCGAGTACTCCCAGCATAATAATGATGGTTGTTATGCCAGCCCTCACCCAATGTAATAATCGATAAAAATAAATTATTTCGGCTGTTATCCTTCGTCTCGAAGTCTCGACTGCCATACAAATGCGCAAGTGAATTGATACATAAAGTCGCATGAATCAGCAAAACAGTTGAAATCACAAATCCCCATACCAATAGCTGTAAGCCTGAAGTACCTAAACTCGGATAAGCAATACTCAACCACTCACCTAAACCATAAATTGCAAAAGCAGTGAACAAGACCACAGGTAAACTAAAACGGTCTAACCAAACAATTTCAGGAAACTTTAGCCAGTCTTTAATGACTTCTTTTCGTGTAGAAAAATTCTGTTCATTTAAAAACCATCCAATATGACTGTACCAAAATCCATGTGTAGATGAATGTGGATCGTGATCTGTGTCAGTAAAACGATGATGATAACGATGATGAGCTGCCCACCATAAAGGCCCTCGCTGTGCACTCATGGTTCCGATCAACACAAAAAAGAATTGTATTGGACGCGAAGTTTGAAAGGTTTTATGCGAAAGATAACGATGAAAAAAAGCAGTGATCGCAAACATACGAATAAAATAAAAAAACAGCATGAAAACAACCGCGAACCATGATACCCCCACCCAGAACACAGCTAGACATGCTATATGTAATAAAATAAATGGAAGAATACGTAACCACTGAATTTTTGTATCTTTACCGTTGTCAGGATGGTCACTTGCACCTGAAGATAAAGTTGGTGTCATTGACCAACTATCCATCCATCGCAGAAAAAATTTAAACATTGATTCTTCCTGAATTGGTTTACATTATGATTTTAGAGAATTTAATATGAAATTTATGTGAAGCTTGACTGTGTAAGCCTTTAGCGATGCAACATGTGTTAAAAATTACTATAAAAATGGCGATCAATGAAATATCAATGGCGTGAATTTAAATGGATGCCTACGGGTGAGATTGTACAATGGGTAAATGGTATCTCAAGGGGTTTTGGAAATAAATACTTGTTTACTTTTTAGGAGTGACTTACCAGCGCCGCCATGCGTAAACGCACAGCATGGCTAAAGAATCAACACACCCGAATAGTAGTCATTTAATTACCTTACATTACACACATTTAGTTAATGGGTTTTTCCTGATAGAAAGAGCTAAATCTGTCTCAACCCAATCCCTTAAAAATAAAGAAGCATCCAACAATACATAACATGATGGCAAAACATTTTTTCAGCATGGCTGGTGATAAGGCATGTGCCGCTTTCGCACCCAGCTTTGCGGTAAAGAAACTCATGACACTAATCCCTAAAAAGGCGTAAATATGCACATAGCCAATACTGTTGGGAACATTGACCTGCTCTGCCATTCCAAAAAACATGAATCCTAAAGCGCCAGCAATGGCAATCGGTAAACCACATGCGGCTGATGTTCCAACAGCTTTCTGCATGACCACACCATAATGATTAAGATAAGGTACAGTCAGACTGCCCCCACCAATCCCAAAAATCGCAGAAGCCACGCCGATTCCAGACCCTGCCAATAGCTGTTTGGTCGTTGATGGAAGTGTTTTATTCTGGTCCACGATCTTTTTTGCACCGACAAACATAGTGTAGGCAACCCAGATCACAAAAACACCAATGATCAATTGCAGATGTGCCCCAGAAAGTAACCCTGCAATTCCTGCTCCGAAAAAGGAGCCAGCCACTAACCCTGGTGCCAGATTTTTGAATACTGGCCAGATGACTGCACCATTTTTATTATGCGCCATCAATGAACTGATCGAGGTTACGATAATGGTCGCCAATGAGGTTCCCAACGCCATATGCATGATGACTTCAGGATCATAGCCCATTTGGGTAAACACCACATATAAAATAGGGACGATGATCGTACCACCACCAACACCAAAAAGCCCAGCAGCAAAGCCTGCCAATGCGCCTATTACAAAGAAAATGATTAATTCCACGATATACTGACTACTTGCTGAGTGTTTGAAGTTAAGTGTTGTTTTAAGCGATTTCCACTTCGCCCACATGGTGGTAGGCACGGTTAAAATAAACCAACCCCTGCTCCTGCTGGCTTTGCTGAATCGCAACAATACGACAGATAAAAATTGTATGTGTTCCGACTTCCTGAATTTGCTCAATCTCGCAGTCAAAACTCACCAACGCATCATCTAAAACGGGTGCACCCGTTTCCAGCTCGGTCCAGACTCCATGTTTAAAACGTTCTTCTGGACTCATTTTGGAGGAAAACGCTTTGGAAATATGCTGATGATGTGTAGCCAAGACATTCACGGTTAAAATTTTATTTTCGATAAAATGTATATGTGAGCTAGCAGCTTTATTCATACAAACCAGTAAGCTTGCAGGAGCATCAGTGACACCACACACCGCAGATGCAGTAAATCCATAACGACCAGACATGCCTGCCGTGGTCACGACATTGACCGCACTTGCCAATAAGGACATTGCATTTCTAAAGTCTGTTACTTCAATCATCGTTTTATTCCTCATGAGCGTTTCCCGTTTCATCACGAATCCAATTAAACGGGAAACTATTTACCACTGCCTCAATTATTACCTAGTCGAAAGTTCTTTTCGGATGATTTCCGCACCCGCACTCAATGCATGCAGCTTGCCTCTCGCAACCTGGCGAGCCAAAGGTGCCATACCACAGTTGGTTGATGGATAAAGCTTATCGGCATCAACAAACTGAAGTGCCTTTCGCAGGGTATCAGCCACGTCCTCTGGGGTCTCAATGCTATTGCTTGCCACATCAATGGCCCCAACCATCACTTTTTTGCCACGAATCAGTTCAATCAAATCCATTGGCACACGAGAGTTTTGACATTCAAGTGAGACAATATCAATTTTAGACTGTTGCAGCTTTGGAAAGGCTTCTTCATATTGTCGCCATTCTGAACCCAGCGTCTTTTTCCAGTCGGTATTGGCCTTGATACCATAACCATAGCAAATATGTACCGCCGTTTCACATTTTAGGCCTTCAATTGCGCGCTCAAGAGCGGCAACCCCCCAATCATTGACTTCATCAAAAAATACATTAAATGCAGGTTCATCAAACTGGATAATATCGACACCTGCTGCTTCCAATTCTTTGGCTTCTTCATTCAGGATTTTGGCAAATTCCCACGCCAGTTTTTCACGGCTTTTATAATGAGCATCGTACAGTGTATCAATCATGGTCATTGGGCCTGGCAGTGCCCACTTAATCGGTTGATTGGTATGCTGACGTAAAAACTTGGCATCCTCAACAAAAACAGGCTTTTGCCGAGACACAGCACCCACAACAGTTGGTACGCTCGCATCATAACGATTGCGAATTTTCACCGTTTCACGTTTCTCAAAATCAACACCATTGAGATGTTCAATAAAGGTGGTGACAAAATGTTGGCGAGTCTGCTCACCATCGCTGACGATATCAATGCCTGCATGGCGCTGTTCCTGCAAGGATAGAAGCAAGGCATCCTGTTTCGCTTCAATCAGCTCTGCATCCTGCAATTTCCACGGCGACCAAAGTTTTTCAGGCTCTGCCAGCCATGATGGTTTAGGTAAGCTGCCAGCCGTTGAAGTCGGTAATAATATTTTCGTCATGATCAATCATCTTATCTATATTGGTGAATTAAGCTGCATTGTTTTTGTCGTCGGCATAGTGAGCAGCCCATTGCTCAAGGATGCTTCTGTATGGCTTGATAAACTGCTGTTCAGTAAACTTGCCCTGCTCGATCGCCAGTCGGCTACGTTCTTCCCGATCATAGATAATTTGAGTCAATGAATAATCCTGATAGTTCAAACTTGGCTGATAGCACTGCCCTGCGGTAGAGTTAGCGTTGTAAATCTCAGGTCGGTAAATCTTCTGGAAAGTTTCCATAGTGCTAATCGTTCCGATTAACTCAAGATCGGTATAATCGCTCAACAAATCACCTTTAAAATAGAATGCTAATGGAGCAACACTATTTGCTGGCATGAAATAGCGAACCTGCAAGCCCATTTTTGCAAAATACTCATCGGTTAAGGAATAATCATCCTGCTGATATTCCACACCGAGGATAGGATGCTGATTGGCAGTGCGATAATAAGTCTTGGTGGTTGAAACACTGAGGCAAATCACAGGTGATTTACTAAAATTTTCTTTATAAACATTTGAGTTTAAAAAAGACTTAAAGATTTTGCCATGAAGCTCACCATAATTTTCTGGCAAGCTAAACCTGGCTTGATCCTTGTTATGTGCAGGCAACAACACACTAAAATCATAATCACGTACATAAGAAGAAAAATTGTTGCCAACAATACCTTCAATACGTTTATTGGTTTTATGATCGACAATATTGGTTTTCAATATTTCAATGGTTGGGAAAGTTTCACCATTGCCTTCCACATCAATATCAACAGAAATGATGTCAAGTTCAACTGAATAACGGTCTGCTTTAGGATTATCCCAATGCGCCAGAGCATTGAAACGGTTGTTGATCATTGTTAAGGTATTGCGTAAATTCTCCTCACGGCGCTCACCTCTGGCCAAATTGGCAAAGTTGGTTGTGATGCGTGTATTGTCTGAAGGACGATAGTTTTCATCGAAATGAATACACTTAATCGTAAATGTAAATTCTTTATTCATTGTGATCTGCCACTCTAATTTTGAGATAAAACCTGAATGGTGTGATTTATACCTGAGGCACTACATGAATAAAAACGAGTTAATTTCACAGGAAAGTGAATAAAATTCAGGCATAGCTATTCTGTGGGTTTCAGCCTTAAAGAATGAATGTTTCTCATCTTAAACTGAAAAAATATCAGTTTATTTAACGTGAATTCGGTTTAAGTAGATTTTAATTCAATCGGTTTTAAAATCTGCTGAATCCCAGACTTATATCCATTTACAAGCACCAAAGCATATAATGTTAAAGCAGCAAATATTGTGGTCAGGAGCCCTATTTTTGATCTGTGGCGAGTATGTTCAAGATTAAATGAATCTTAAAACCATAAAACCAGTCGACAGAAGTTTCCCCCCGAGTTGCACTATCGGCAAATATACGATGTTGATAAATCCGTTTGTTGTGGCATACAGTAAGTTTAGTGGAATCCACAAAAGCAATTCCTGCCGATGAGACTTTCAAACTTTCAACAAGAACAACGAAGTACATCACATATTTTGCTTTTAATTCAATAAATCGACTATAACTATGCTTAGAATTTTATTAGGGGAAAGTGTGCCATTCCATGAACTTTAATTTACAAAAATTGCCCTTATTTGACTAAGGGCAATTTTCTTTACTCTGTAACAGTCACCACTGTCTTCGACAATACAGACCAAATAAACTCCGCTAAAACCAGCCTTTTCTACCCGTCAATATTTCATCTGCACAACGCAAGGCTTCCTGACTCAAACCCCATAAACGATAATCGCCTGTTGCAGAAGTGGTACTAAAATTATGCGTATAAG
>CAZKJI010000056.1:0-13705 GCA_964553005.1 uncultured Acinetobacter sp.
ACTTTATAAAGCATTTTAATACTTTTTTGAATCTGTCAATGCGTAAGTCCTAAATTACTAAATTTATTATTTTTCAGATATAGACTTTTTTTAAGTGTTACAGGGGTTACGGTGTTACAGCCTTGTATTATAAAGAATTTTAACAAATTGGCTGGAAAATCTAACGTGTTACATGGGTTACATTGCTGATTTTTAATAATTTAATAGGTCAAAAACAACATAAAAAACACGTGTTTTTGAGCCAAACGTAACACCTAATCATAAAAAAGACGGCGAAAACACATAGGCAAATGGATTAGCCGTAATTTTCAACTAGACTATTTATTCATCTTTTTAAATCTTGTATTGACCAAAATGACAAAAAATTAAGTAGCTATTATTTTCCATTTTTAGCTAAAAAGTAATCAGTTATTGCAATGTATAGCACTGTATTTGAATAGTCACTATAATGTACTTAATACTAACGTACACTATGGGTTCTTATATGAGTGCTATGGAAAGAATTAATTTACGTGCAACACGTGAAGCAAAACAGGTTATTGAGCAGGCCGCAGCCTTAACAGGAACAACAGTCAGTGCATTTATGTTGCAACAATCTTATGAAAAAGCGTTGAACCTGATCGCACAGCAACAGCGTATTACTTTAGGCGCAAAAGATTGGGAAATGCTGAATGAGCGACTGGAAAACCCAAGCCCAGCCAATGAAGAACTAAAGGCATTGATGGCATTGGGTGAGCATCTTGTCTAAATTATTGTTTTCGATTGAGCCATTAAGCGGTAAATATGACAAGAACGCTTTTGATTGTGGAGAGCCATTACTCAATCGTTTTTTGCAGCAACAGGCGAGCCAATTACAAAAGCGTTCAGTCAGCCGTACCTATTTAGCCATAGATGAAAATGAGCAAATAGCAGGATTCTACAGCCTTTCCACAACCCAGATTCACCGTGATGATTCTCCAGATCATTTAAAGCAGTTTTCAGCATATCAGCCGATACCAGCAGCATTAATTGGGCGTTTGGCAATTAATGAAGCCCATCAAGGGCAGGGTGTAGGGCGTTATCTATTGGCCCATGCGCTAGCAACCATTAAACGCTTATCAGATGTGATTGGACTTGCTGTGGTAGTGATTGATGCAAAGAATCAGGATGTCGCAGCGTTCTATAAAAAGTTCGGATTTTTTACAGCCAATCATTCAGATTTAAGACTGTTTTTATTGGTTAAGAGTATTTCAGAGTAAGAAATGGAACCTATCACTTTAGAATCCTTGAGAACTATTTTAAGTAGTAGAAAACTTCATTTTTCTAATCGAGTTGCTATATTTTATGCAGACATAGAGCAAAGAGACTACACATATTTTGAAGAGTCTATGATCATGTTTAAATGGGTAAATGAAATTTTTAAAGAAATCAAAGATGATACCGTATATTTGCTACCCATTAGGGAAAGATTGTTAAAGAAAAATTCTTCTAATAAAAACAATACGATAGAAAATATATATTTTAAGATAGCGACTAGTTTAGCTTTTGCACAGCATTCCATAACTAAAAGTGACTGGGATAAGTTTTTTTATTACTTATTAGAAGCAGAGAAATTTAAGGGTTTTATTATTGCAACTCAAGACCCCAAGCTTTATAGAATATTACAGAATGAACAGACCTCAAAGGGAGGACGCACTAAAGCTGAAAATAATAAGCAAAAAACAGAGCATATAAGGAATCAAGCCATTTACATGTATCGAGATTTAAATTATAGGCGTAAACATAACATAAATAGCTTAGCTAGCTTTGCACGTCATTTTTGTGTAAATCATAATAGAAATTTATATCAAATCAATCCTGAAATTAAGGACACAGAGCTATTAAAAGAATCAACAGTTAAAAGATGGATTAATCCACCTAAAGCGGGAAAAATGTAATTCTGCTAGTAGAATTACATTTTTGCTAGTAAAAGAATAAATTTGCTAGTATTTTGATAAATATCTTATAAATCAATAACAAAATGCACCTATCGAAACATGGGAATGTATCCACGTTTCACACAAAGCAATACATAGCTTTTGATAGGTGCAAATATGACAACCTCAAATTTATACAACCCAAGTGGCGTAGATGCTTATTTACGCATGAAAGACCTTGCCAATATTCCCGAACGCCAACCAAAGACACACACCTATAAAACAGGTGCAAACAAGGGCAAGGTGCGAGTGATTGGCGCACGCCCAGCAAGCAAGGGCATTATTGGCGTATCTGAAAAAACAATCTGGGAATGGGTAAAAACTGGGGCTTTCCCCCAACCTATACGCATAGGCGGAAATATTACCGTTTGGCGTTTATCTGATATTAATAACTGGATGCAATCACAGGGATTGGAGGGCTGAATGATGAAAAATGAGACTCCAAAACCGATTAAATACGGTGTAGTAAATACAGGTGATAAATTCAAAGCGAAAGGCTATTACTATCTAGCTACGGCTATCTCAAACATAGGCAATAAATCGCCATTTTGTTTATTGGTGACGTATAAGGATTTACCCCATGAATCTCATTCGGCCTTTGCACACCAAGAATATGCCTTGTTCAATCCTAATTTAAACTATATCCAAGATGGTTTTATATTTAGGGCTGGAAACAGGAAAGCCATTCAGATCATTGATTGTATTCCTGTTTATGATGCAGAGATTTTAATGGATTGGCGCAATAATCAAGGGCGTTATAACTGGGATAAAGCCATTATTTTGCCGTTAGATGTGATCGAAACCATTTCCAGTTATGCAGAGTCGGCACAGGACTATAACGATTATATCCATTTAGGTTATACCTTGCTTAAAACCCCACGTTGTGACAGCCCTTGTATTGGTGTAGATGGGTATTTATTCAATCTGATTACCCATACATTACGGGCAGATGCGAGAAAATACTATATTCAATGGCAAGATAGCATTGCTTTTCACTTGAGAGCCGTTAAACGCCTGAATAATGCAGTAAAAACCAATACTAACGGAGGTTTACCAGTATGAACCTCTTAAAAAATGGCTATGGATTGGGTGCATTGCTGCACTCAAGCCTTGCAAAGCAAGCCAAAGCTTTATATCCTAAACATGCCCAACAAAAAGCAGTTGGGTTAGCTTTGACAGGCTACAAGGTAATAGGCGTACAAACCGCTTCAAGTGGTTTTTTTGTGCGTCAAATCTCTATGCGTTCGCATATTATGGCGAAGTTGGAGAGGGACACTTTCGAGTGTGCTGGTTACCTATTACACCAGTCTGTCAACCCTTTTCAGCTTTGCCACCATTATTTGACAGTAATCGGCAAAGCTCCAATTCAAGTAATAGGAGCGCATAATCATGCCTAATCAAACCATTTCTAAAAACAATGCCTTTCAAGTGCTTACAGAGCTAGATAAGCCAACAAAAGACTATTTCTTTACCCTAAAAGAAATTCAGGCACTACATAACGCCGTGATCCATTTCATTGGCAACGAAAGCAATCCACAATTTAAAAAAGACATTCAAACGGTGCATTCTGTTTTGTATGGTTCATTGCAAATTATTAGCCCGTGGATTGATCAGTTAGACCAGCAGATTGATGCCATTGCCGATATTGCAGAAACAGCAGACCCAACCGCCTTGATCTGTGCCATTTACAACGATTTTCAGCACCTTGATGTAGACGTACAGCACTTAAAAAATCTAATCAAGATCGCCAATGATGCAATTTTGCAGATCAATCCAGCTTGCTTTAATCATGTTGGCGTTGAAATTAGCGTTATTCAATGGATGATCAGCGCTATCAAGCACATGACGACCCAATTACAATCCGATATTTTTTCTGAATGTGATGTTTTAGAGCAGTTACACCCAACCATGTTTAATACAGAGGTGTAAAACTATGAAACAAGCGCACCCTACGCTAGGGAAATATAAAAACAATTGCACAGATGGGGCTAAGTTTGGCTTAAACCGTGCCTTACTTCCCGATGTGGTCGAATACCTTACCGCTAGAGGCTATGCCCCTAAAGGGCGTGGCGAATGGCGTCTCATGCTATGCCCATTCCATGATGATAGTACCCCAAGTTTACGCATCCACAGCCGTAAAGGATGCTTTAAATGTATGTCTTGCGAAGCCAAAGGTGGTGACTTGATCGCCTTTCATCAAAAGCTAACAGGCAAGCCATTCATTGAAGCATGTAAGGACTTAGGCGCATGGGAGAATAACGCATGACCGACCATAGCACCATTCAGGCAAAGGCAGAGCAACATGCCCTTAAAATGGCACAGCGTGAAGCACAGAACGGTTTTGAGTATGAATACCTATTCACCTATGCCGATGAACAAAACACGCCGATTTACTGGAAAATCCGCCTTAAAAATCACAATACAGGTGATAAATGGATCAGGATATTTTCAGAGGGACAACGTGGCTTTGTCACCAAAGAACCTGATTTTAACGCCGTGTATCCAGTGGGCAACGGTAAAAAGCCACTGTATGCACTGGCACAGATTAGCCACACCGCAAAAAATGCAGAAATATGGCTATTTGAGGGCGAACAAAAGGCAGATTTAGCCCAGCAATTAGGCGTTATTGCATCCACGTGTGGCGGAAGTGGCAACGTAGCAGCAACCTACCTACAGCCATTAGCGGATAAAACCGTAGTGATATGGGCGGACAATGACAAAGCTGGGTTTAAATGCCGTGACGAACTGGCACAGGCATTACAGCAACTTGGCTGTAAGGTACAGTTTATTGACTTAGACCCACTTAAATTGCCCGAAAAAGGCGATATTGTGGATTGGTACAATGCCCAACAAGCCGATGGACTACACCCAACCCTAGACGACTTACAGCAGCTTAAACGCATCCCTTACACGCCACCCGAACCGACTAAAACCTTGCCTAATGGTTTACTGGCTGAATCAATGGAGTGGGAACGTGGGCATTTTGAAGTCACTGAAAAAGGCTTGTTTTTTGTGGACGTGGATAAAAACGGCAATTATCACGAAAAATACATTTCCAGCCCGATTTTAGTCCTAGCCAAAACAAGGGATAAAGATTCTGGCGGATGGGGTAACCTACTCCAGTGGCGTGATGATGCCAACCATTTACATACATGGGCAGTTCCAGCCGAGCTATTCCAGACTGACGGGGCGGAGTTGCGTAAAACATTGGCAAGTAATGGCTTAAAGATCGTACCTGATAAACGTGGACGTGATTTACTGCAATGCTACCTGATGAGCTACCCAGCCGAAAAAATGGCGTTATGTGTTGACCGTGTGGGATGGAGTGGGCAGGCGTTTGTATTGCCTAACCAAGTGATCGGACAGCCCAAAGATGGAGAATTGATTGTTTACCAGTCCATGAGTGGCATAGACAGCCGTTATAAATGTAGTGGCACATTAGAGCAATGGCAAACCGAAGTATCCAAACTGGCACAGAGCCATAGCAAGCTTGTTTTTGCGCTGAGTACAGCATTTTCAGGGCAGCTTTTAACCCTGTTAGATCAGACACAAGGGGCAGGGGTTCACTATAAAGGCGGTTCATCTAAAGGCAAAACCACCGCTTTATATGTAGCTAATAGCGTATGGGGTTCACCACGCCGTTTTTATCGGACATGGAAAGCCACAGGCAACGCCCTAGATCATACTGCACACATGCACAATGACGGCTTTTTAGGACTGGATGAGATCGGCGAAATCTCCAACCCGAAAGAACTTGGCAACCTTGCCTATTCATTGGCGAACGGTTTAGGCAAATCCCGAATGAGCCGAAGCCTAACCGCCAAAGCAACCTATGAATGGCTGATCATGTTTTTATCGACTGGAGAGGAAAGCTTAAAGCAGATCATGGAACAACATGGGCAGCGAACCAAGCTAGGGCAAGAAATCCGTTTACTGGATATTGATGTAGATCATTCGCCATACGGTGTATTTGATCAGATCGACTTTGCACAGGATGGAGCAAAGCAATCACGATTGATTACCGAACGAGCAAATCAATATTATGGCGTGGCTGGCATTGCATGGCTTGAATATTTAACCAGTCATAAAGACGCTGTGACCAAACAGGCAAAACAACTGCTAAAGCAATACCAGCATGACCTAAGTAGCAGTTACCCAGAGGGACATATTCAGCGTGTAGCCAATAGCTTTGCCATTATCGCCGTAGCAGGCGAATTAGCAACACAGGCAGGCATTACAGGATGGCAACAAGGGCGAGCGTTTGAAGCAGCTTATACCGTATTTCAGGTATGGGTTAGCAACTTTGAACAAGTAGGAGATTTTGAAGATCGGCAAATATTGGAGCATGTACGGGCATTCTTTGAAGCAAATGGCAATGCACGCTTTGACACCTTGCGACAGGGGCGGATCACACCAACTGAATACCCTGAAATGAATGAGGGCGTGGAGAGTGAGCAAACCATACGACAGAAAACCTTGTACCGTGTTGGTTATAGGCAATTGAACCAGCAAGGTAAATTGGTTGCGTTCCTAGTCCATTCCCAGCAGTTTAAAGAGTCTGTTTGTGGTGATTTTGACCCTAAAAAGGTCGCTAAAACCCTTGTGAAACACAAGTGGCTAGACCATGAAAAGGGCAAAAGCACCAAACCAGTACGAGGGATTGAGACCAATAAGCCTGTAAGGATGTATGTTTTTAATGAGTCGGTATTCACCTATGACATTGAACAGGCTACCAACCCATACGCACAGCCACCAAACACAGGTAAAACCGTAGATATTTAATCAAAACCAATACACGGCAGGGACTAAAACCGCCGTGTTTTTGTATGGATTATCCTAAATATGAACATTGCACAACAGCTCTATGAATCGGCACAGCAATATGGCGCAAAATTTGAATTAAATGATGGGCAAAATTTACGCCTAAGCCATGCCGAGCATGTCCCTGATGCCCTAATTGAACAAATTCGCCAATTTAAAGCTGAAATCATCCAGTATTTACAGCAATGTGCCGTGTCCGAGTTGATCAATGATATTTATCAATATGGAGCAAGTATTCAGGTAATTGAGGGGCAGCAATTGAGACTTAACCACGCCGACTATATTCCTGATCAATTCATTGCCCAGATACAGCAATTAAAACCGCATATACTGGCATATTTAACGCCGTCCATAGAACAAGATCAGCAAGGGCAAATACAAGTGCGAGATTTTGAGCATCAGCTTGTACAAGTGTTCTTTGATCGTTTGGATCGCAAACGGCAAAACCTGAAAAAGATTAATGGCAGTATTCAAAATGCCCTAGTCACACCAAAGGACTACATGGGCGACTTGATGGGCAAACTTGGCATTCAGCAATATCAGGCACAAAACTATTTAGACAATATGATCGGTCAAGGCATGTTTAACTATGATAGCCGTTTCAAGTTCTACCTATTCCCCAACTATGACCATTCAACAATACAGCCATTTAGCCACTACAACCTAGACAAACCACAATCATAAAAATGCCGTGTTAAAGCCGTAGGCGGAGAAGTTATCTTTTCCGCCGTATCTGCACATACTGGCACTGTATCCATAGATATAGACTCTAAAATAAGTTTAAAAGATAAAAACTATTAAAATTCAGATCATTATTTATTTACTTTTACCAGAATCAGGATTTTTTTTATAAATGAGAGTAGTGGGCGGTGTCCGTTTAGGGCAATCCTGAATAATTTTTGCACCCCCCAGCCTAACTACGGCATCGGCTAAAACGATTTACGCCTATTCAAAAGCCTGATAAGTAACCCTTGTAACACGCTAAAAATCTAAAAGTGTTACGCTAAAAATTATTTATATTCAATGTTGTAACACCTGTAACCCATGTAACACCTAATAAAATGCACATACTGAATACAGCAAGGAAATAGAATAGTGAAAACGAATAAAATAAATATAAATTATTGATATATAATAAAATTTATAAATATTTAATATATTAAATACTATTATTTAGCCTATGTGTATTTTAGATAAAACTATAAAAAGCTTTTAAATACAAAGATGTAACCCCTGTAACACCACGTAACCCCTAAAAAATGAATGATTTTAAAAACTCATTAGTTTAACTTAACTATATGAATTAAAAGGGTATACCCCTATATGGACTTATGACCACGTAAAAATTTCATGGGGGGACGGTCTTTTTAGACATGAGCGTTTAGACTTTTGACCCGATACCCCCCCTATAACCTTCAAAAAATTATCGAGAGAGTTTTTTTTATTGGGGGACGGTCTATTCAGGCATAGGCGTTTAGACTTTCAACCCCATACCCCCTTGACCAATGGCACGGCGCACTATCCTTATAGTCAGGTAGTCAGGTAGTCAGGTAAGTACAAAAAAATGAAAAAAGAGAACTTCCCTTTGCCAAAGCCCAAACGGCGCAAAACTTTGATTCAATCTATTGAGAGCCTATCATTAGACTATACCCAAAAGATAAATCGATAATTATATTTCTCAATCTATCATTTAACTTGTTTACTTAGCTAAATGATAGATTTATCATAAACCTTATTAAATGATAGCTATATGATAAGGACTGATAATATGACAATTCGTATTTATGTAAGAGCAAGTACCAAAGATCAAGATGCGGAACGGGCATTAGCTGATCTACTCCAGTTTAGTCAGAGCTATGGCAATCAATACAACACATACATAGAAAACTATTCAGGTACGAAGCTAGAACGCCCAGCATTAAACCAATTACTTACAGAGGCAAATAAGGGCGACATTCTTTTAGTTGAAAGTGTGGATAGACTTAGCCGACTATCACAGGATGATTTTGCAATTCTAAAAGATAAGATCAAGGCTAAAGGTTTACGTTTGATCGTTGCTGATCTGCCGACCACACATACAACCAATGGCGGAATGACAGGCGATATATTGAATGTGATTAATGCCATGCTCATTGATCTATTGGCAACAATGGCAAAACTAGATAATGACAAACGCAAGGAAAGAATTAAGCAAGGCTTGGCACGTTCAGGATATGTACCTACTGGAAAGAAAGCCAATACAGCGAAACATGAGCGCATCAAACAATTATTAAGCAAAGGCGACATGACGAAAGAAGAAATTGCAAAGGCTGTAAGTGTAGGAATTGCAACGGTTTATAGAGTGGCTAAGGAGTCATAACTTTAAAAAAGGGTGATGACGGTATATTTGACGGTATCTATGTATTTTATTCATGCAAATATATTTATTATCAATTGCTTATAATTTAAAAATAACTTCTGGAAGTTCGGGCATTCTGTAAACTCATGCAATGTAATACAATTAATAAGGTATTGATTAATAAAAATATGTACTGTGGTTGCAATGTGTGTGCATGTATCCTAATACATCGCTATTACCGTCATTATGACGGTATAATTTAATATAGCATCAAGTAAAATATGAGCCAATTATCAAATAAATTAACAGCCAAAGCTGCAAAGAATCTTAGCTACAATCCTAAAGGTAAAAATAAGTACGCTGATGGCGGTGGTTTATATCTATTGATCACAGCGAATGGTTCAAAAGATTGGCGTATGGATTACCGCCGTCCAGTCACTCAAAAAAGAAATACGCTTGCTTTAGGTTCTTATCCACTTATCAGCTTGGAAATGGCAAGGGTACGGCGTGATGATGCTAAAAAGATGTTAATCAATGGGATTGATCCAGCCGAAGATCGTAATGCCAACAAAGAAAAGAAGAAAGCGCAGGCGAAAAACATCTTTAGCCGATATGCTCAGGATTGGCTGAATAAAAGGGCAATAGAGGGCAAAAGTGACGGTGAAAATACACGAATGTTGAATGTAGATATATTGCCCTATATTGGAGATATGGCAATCACCTCATTGAATCCCGAACAACTTGAAAAGGATGTGACAAATCGAATCATTCAGCGTGGGGCAATTGCATTGGCTGGGCGTGTCAGAATGGTGATTAAGATGATCTTGGATATACCGTTAAAAAACGTTTAATCCAATACAACCCAGCACAAAGTATTAGCTTGCCACAACCGATAACACGGAATCATCTAGCTATTACAGAAGAACAAGAACTAGCATGTTAAAAGGTATATGGGGATATACAGAGAATAACCCAAAAAATTATATTAGTAATTGCACCATAGGGCAGGGGCTAAAACAGATCGGCTTTAGAGGGAAGCAAACGGCACACGGCTTTAGGGCAACGGCAAGAACACTGCTAGATGAGGAACTGGACACCCGAAGCGAAAAGCATCATTGAACAGGCAGCAAGCATCACAGGCTTAATAGTTAATGCTTTTATGGTACAGTTCGCTTATGAGAAAGCACAGGCACTCATACAGGATCATCAAAATTTGCGTTTAAGCCGTGCGGATCATGACATGCTGCTAGAGATGTTGGAAAATCCACGCCCATCGAACCAAGCTTTGAAAGACTTAATGAGTTTGCTTGATGAAGATTGAGATTTTACAGAAAAGCCATGACAAGACCACTTTTGACTGTGGGCAGGCTGATTTAAACCGTTTTATCAAGCAGTTTGCTTTGCAGCATCATAAGACTGGAATAAGTAAGACCTATGTAGTACTGGATAGAGAGAATGCGGTAATTGGTTTTTATTGTCTATCCAGTCAATCCATAGCCTTTGAATATGTTGATAGCCATTTGACAAAGAAACTACCACGCTACCCGATTTCTAGCATCGTGATAGGGCGTTTTGCTGTAGCTAAGAATACACAAGGACAAGGCATAGGCAAGAAATTGTTAGCACATGCTTTAAGACAAATTAGTATTACATCCCAGTTAATTGGCATTACTTTTGTTGTGGTTCATGCCAAAGATGAAAAGGCAGCAGATTTCTATAAGTCACTAGGTTTTAAATCATCAAATGATTACCCATTGACTTTAATTTTACCAGTCAATGATATTCCAAGTTATTAGGTTGTTTATTTTTTAGGCGGCTGAGCTGGAGCGGCTTTTTTGGCAGCAATCGCTTCTTCAACCTGAGCTAATGATTCTTTGGCATTCGGATAATTTGCCTGAGCAAGGCGTGCAAAAATATTTTTGGCTTCTTCAAGGTTTTGATCAAGAATTCCACCATTTGCCAACATATTTCCTAATATCATCAGTGATGGTCCATAACCTTTCTTCGCTAGCTCCTTTAGGCTCTCAACCGCTTGTTGTTGCATAATTGGATTTTTATTTTTTACACCAATACCAAGATCATAAATTGCTTTAAGATTTTGTGCTGGGTAATAATCCTTGCGTAGCAAAGGTAGTAAGCGTTGAATGGCAATTTGGTCATATTCAGGTTTACCCTGTTTAAACAACAAATCTGCAAATTCAACTGAGGCTTCCTCAGAACCTTGAACAGAGGCTTTATCTAAATATTCCTTGTATTTTTGAGCATCTTTAGGGAGGCCCAGATTCCCTTTATGGTAGGCTTGTGCCAGGATAAAGCTGGCCTTGCCAAACCCTTTGTTAGAGGCATCCTGATAATATTGCAAAGCTTTTTTTTCATCTTTCACTGTGCCTTGCCCAATCTGGGTCATGTAACCCACATTATAAATTGCCTGAGGATTTCCTGTATTTGCAAGGTGCTGCATTTCCTGAAATGCCTCGGTATAATTCTTTGCTTCATAAAGTTGAGTGGCTTTTGCAAAGAGGTTTGGTGCGGCTGTTGTTTTATTGTCTGCTGCAAATAATGAATGACTGGCAATCATCATTAGACTGGCAATAAGCAACTTTTTCATCTTTATTTTCCTTTCATGTAAATCTGCTGCAATCCTTTATTGTTGGCAGAAAACAATGTTGTGACCTGAATGATTTTAGAAGTTTGGTATAAAATGTAAATGGATATTTTGTATGTCAATATTTATACGGAAATCTATGGTAACTTTATAGTTTATTGAAAAATATCAATTATATTGAAAGCCAAAGCAACAAAAGTATGAATACATTATGTAGAAATAGTCGACATCCTGTGAATTTATTCAGGCTGCTCAACTGAGTTGAGGAGTTGTTCAATCTGTTCTACATTTTGTGGCATACCAGCAATACGGATACCATTTTTCAAAAATAGGGTAGGCGTTCCATTGATTTGTAGTTTTTGTCCCAGAAGGAGATTGTTCTGAATTGGGGTAGTGCATTGTCCTGAATTTTTTGGAGCTTTGCGATGTAGCATATAATCTTCCCAAGCTTCATACTGGTTTTTAGCACACCAGATTTTGTTGGCAACTTCCTCAGCCTGAGGGTGCAGAGTTTTTAACGGGAACGGAAATAAATAGACAGTCACATTATCAATGGAGGTCATATACTGTTCCAGTTTCTGACAATAAGGACAGTCAGGGTCTGTAAATATGTAAAGTGTACGTTTACCATCACCCTTAACATATCGAATAGCTTGCTCTAATGGCAGTTGTTTAACATCAATTTTATTGAGCTCAATTAAACGCTCTTCGGTTAGATTTTTTTGGTTTTTGGGATCGACCAGTTGACCAATAAATAGGTATTTTGCCTCTTCATTGGTATATAACAAACGTCCACCTGCGAAGACCTCATAAAGTCCTGAGATAGGTGAGGGAGTTACTGATCGAATCGAGAGTTCTGGGTAGTTGGTCTTGAGGTTTTGTTCAAGTGTTTGGATATCAGCATGTGCTGTTGATAAAGTGATGAGGCCAAACGTAATCGCAGATAATAAAGTTTTGATCATTATATTTTCATTGCAAATTGAAATTGATGAGTATCACTGAACAATAAACCTGATTTGAATGTTCGGCAATCCATGAGGTTGTAAAAATTATTGAGGTCTCGCTACATCACCATTTAAAGCTTCTGGTAAATTTAAAACGGTTAGATGAAGTTCTTCCAGAGCAGTCGGTTTGGCAATGACCAAAGCTAAATAGCCCTCTTCAAAAGCGATACTATTGACCACTTCCACATCCTTGTTCAATTGGGTTGCAGGAGCGGGTACAGCATTATTGCCTTGAACCAAATGTAACCAGTGTTTAGGCTTTGCCTTAAACCATAGACGCGCCACAATTTCCTGTCCGAGATAACAACCTTTATCAAAATGCACGCCATCTCGTTGATGTAGTCGTAGTTCCTGAGGTTGAAACAGATGTTCAGTACTTTGAGTAATCCATGCTTGTCCAGATTGAATCGCCTGAGTTTGCCAGCCATTCATATCAGTTTCTGTTGAAGAAAACTCGGTGTGATTTCCTACTATACTTGGGAAAACTTGACCAACGTGTTCCAGCTTCATTTTTGAGAAAGCACCAAACTTTTTAATATGTTTGGAAAAGTCTTCTGCCTGATCCTGAGTTGTCACCAGTTCAAAACTCTCTGGATTTAATCTTTTGATCCACACACCAAAATGAATACGTCCCTTTAAATCACAAATAGCGGTGTAGCGACTTTCATTTTCTGGCAGGCGTTCAACATGAACAGTCACCTGGCCTTGTAGAAATTTTTGTGCATCTACACCATTTAAGCTAAAAGCAGTAAAAGCAAGCTGACTCATTGATTCATCCTAAGGCTGTGTTCTAGTCATTAAAATATAGGGGTTTATTTTGCGCTATTTTTCACAAAAAAACAGCTTTAGATTCTGCTTATTTATGACAGAATGGATAACCAAAGCTATCGCAACGATTGATTGATGGTGATGACAAATATAACAATAACGCAAATCTCAACTTAAAATAAGATTTTCGAACTGAATTGGCGAATGACCTAGT
>CAZKJI010000057.1:0-13493 GCA_964553005.1 uncultured Acinetobacter sp.
TATAGAGATTAAGAAATAGAAAAGTGATACCAAAACCCCGTGAGGTTGCATCATCGTGTTTTAAACCATAGACAATTGCAATGATAGCGACAAAGGCAAATAAAATTCCCCAATGTAGTAGCTCATATTGTTTGACGTTGTACCAACTATTCAGGTCGCCATAATTGCCAAAGATCGACAGAATCCATAAGGCAATAAAAAGGTATAGCAAGCCCATCACATAGGTAGAATGAGCAAAATCTGAAAACCGTGCATGACGCTTAAATAACAAGCTTAATCCAACCAATGCACCACCAAACAGGATAAAGCGTAAGGGATAATTCATGCCTAAATAATAAGCTCCCCAACCTGACATATAGCCTGTTTCAGCGCCAAACCATGAGCCGAGTGAAAGCAGGGAAAACACCCAGATCAATCTGGATGGAAACCAAAAGGCGAGCGCAGCATAGATGATGGTTGAAAGCAGGAATAATAATGAAAAATGCCCACTACCTGTATCAATAGCTTGCCCAAAATAAGCTACCGCAACGGCCGTAGAAAGCACACCGCCAAAAATAATCGCTTCATTACTAAATTGATGTAAAGGTTTGGTTTTACGTCGACGGTAGGCAAATCCATAAAAAGCAGCCGCAACCGCAGCAAAAATGAGACAAGGAATGAGTTTTGAATCCACAAAGATTTTCTCAATCAGATTCATCAAAAACTCATCAAGTGTAATCGCTGCAATGGCAATTACTGCACAGATCATGGAAATCCAGAACGAATACTTTGCCAGTCGTTCCCAGTCAAAGGAGCGAATCGAAAAGCTATTGTTGAGATTGTTGGCAACGTCAGGTGTAATGATGCCTTGTTGTTGCCAATGGTCAATGGTGTGTTTTAAAAAAAGCCCCTGTTTTTTATTTAGTTTCATTAAAGAACCCTAATGCATATTATCAGTAGTGATATAACAGAGATCAGGCTCAAAAGAAGTATGTTTTTCTTAGATATGTTGTTAAATCGACACATTGAGGAAGCGAGCAATCACTTGTTTAAGCTGTTTTAAATAGCCTGTAAAGAAGTGGTTTGCGCCAGGTAAAATGGTAATTGGATGCTTTTGTGGTTTTGCCCATGCAATCATGTCAGAGAGTAGGGTAATATCATCCTGTTCGCCGTGTACAAATAAAATATCACCCTCAATGGTAGGGGTGGTGTAATGACGCAACTCAATCACGGAACCTGTAGGCAATCCACATAAAACCAGTTGTTTCGGACGATACTCTTCGCTGAGTTGCGCCTGACATTTTGCCAATACATGCGAACCAAAACTAAAACCGCCTGCATAAAATGTTAATCCTGCATGTTTCTCACGGGCATATTCAATCACTGCCATAATGTCATCGGTTTCGCCATGACCTTGATCATGCGTACCCTCGCTGCCACCCAATCCCCGAAAACTTGGACGATACACCACACAACCCATTTCATTAAAAATCTGTGCCAGCAACACAGGGACTTTGTGATGTGGTGTGCCGCCCTGTAAGGGGTGAGGATGACACACCACTGCAAAACCTGTCACTTCAGCTTGAGGTTGATCGACAAATATTTCGATTTGACCAACAGGCCCTTGAATAAAGATTTGCTCAGACATAAGAAATGAGATGAATAATGGAAGAATCCACTATTTTACCGATAAAACTGAGCGAGAACACGAATTGGCATTAAAAATTATCAACTGTTATAGTTTAGGGAATTTAGATTCACTTTGATTGATTATGCTTGCCTTAATTTCTCCAGCAAAAACTTTAGATTACGAAACAGCTTTACCAACAGATACTTATACGCAACCTCTCTTATTGGAACAATCTCAACAGTTGATTGATGTGTGCCGCAAACTTTCGGCAACTGAAATTGCATCGCTAATGAGTGTTAGCGAGAAAATCGCAAACCTAAACGTTGAGCGTTTCCGTGATTGGAATGCAGATTTTGATTTCTCCAATGCCCGTCAGGCGATGTTTGCATTTAAGGGAGATGTCTATACAGGTTTAGATGCCTACCATTTAGATGATCAAGAAATTGACTTTGCACAACAACATTTGCGGATGTTGTCAGGTCTTTATGGTTTGTTGCGCCCATTGGACTTGATGATGCCATACCGTCTGGAAATGGGCATAAAACTAAACAATACACGCGGCCATAACCTGTATGAGTTTTGGGGTGATATTATTACCGATCAGATCAATCAGGACTTGGCAAATATTGATGCGAAAGTATTGGTAAATTTAGCCTCTGACGAATATTATAAATCTGTAAATGAAAAGAATATTCAGGCAGAAATTATTAAGCCTGTATTCTTGGATCAGAAGAATGGGAAATATAAAGTCATTAGTTTCTATGCCAAAAAAGCAAGAGGTCTAATGGCACGATATATCGTTAAAAACAAACTGAGTCAGGTAGAACAACTCAAAGCATTTAATAGTGATGGCTATTATTTTGATGCTGAAAGTTCATCAGAAAAAGAACTGGTCTTTAAGCGGGATGAACAATAAGTAAATCAATAAATTTTAAAGGTGTTATCGATGCAGCAATATATACCAGCCCTAGAAAAATCATGGTTTGAGTTGCATCAACACTATCATTTTTCTGAACCACAGAAACTATTGAACAAACTGATTGCTGCCTATAGCGAAAAGCAGCGAGCGTATCATACAGTTCAACATCTTTATGAATGTCTGACCTTATTTGAATCGGTTAAACCCTATTTAAATGATGCATATGCAGTTGCCTTGGCACTCTGGTTTCATGATGCAGTTTATGATCCACAGACGAAAGATAATGAACTTAAAAGTGCAGAGTTGTTTGAACAGTATTTGGCTGCTGATTTATCCGATCAAACGCTTATCAAAATTAAGCAATGGATTGTAGCCACACAAAAACATACACCAACAGATGAATTGGATTTACAGTTTTTATTGGATATTGATTTAGCCATTTTAGCTGCATCGCCAGCACGTTTTGTAGAATATGAACAACAGATTCAACAGGAATATGCTTGGGTTGATCCTGAAATTTACTCAGTCAAACGAGAAGAAGTTTTACGGAGTTTTTATGAGAATCAACCAATTTATCAAACAAAGTATTTTCAGGGAAAGTTTGAACAGAAAGCAAGGAAGAATTTAAAAGATAATTGAAATTTATTGAAATAAAATACAAAAAGAGTATAAGTTTTGATGATTCAGTCAATATTTATGATTGATATTAAAAATGAAAATATAAGGATAAAATATGTCAGCAGATACACCTTACACCATTTCGATTTATCGGGATTTAGAGCAAGAACTTTTGCATAAAGTTTTTACAGTTTGGACTTCAAATGATATTCCTAGAGCCGAGCATCGAGATGCTTTTAATCAGCTAAAAGATCAAGGCATTGAGATGCAATATTTAGACTTTTTAGTTGGATATGATGATATTGAAATTGAAAAACTAATTCAGGGAGATGATGAAAATTTGTCTAAAATGATTGATGAAATAGGGCATTTAATTCAACAATGCTCTGAAAACTGGAAAAGTTTTAGTGACGAAATTGCAGAGAAATTAGTAATAGATTTTGAAAATCAACAGCCAAAAACAATTGATTATGGTTATTGTGAAAGTGAATTGGTTCTTATTGATATTTTAGCTTTTATAAGTTATGGCTTAAACTATTTAAAAGATCATCCTAATAGCTGTATGAATATTCATATTGAAGAAGCGATGTAATATTGTGAGGTTATTTAAATTGAGGGGCAGTTTATTTGCCCCTTAATTCATAAATTATTTAAAGAAATAACCTGTTTCAGGTGAGCTGGCATTGGCCATACGTTTACGAGGCATACGACCTGCAAGATAAGCTTCACGACCTGCTTCAACCGCTTTCTTCATGGCAGAAGCCATTAAGATCGGATTTTGAGCAGCCGCAATTGCCGTATTCATAAGAACGCCGTCACAACCGAGTTCCATTGCAATCGCAGCATCACTGGCAGTACCCACACCTGCATCCACTAAAACAGGGACTTTGGCATTTTCTTTGATGATGGAAATAGTATGTGGATTCAAAATACCAAGACCAGAACCGATCAAGCTACCTAAAGGCATGATGGCCACACAGCCCATGCTTTCTAGTTCCTGAGCGACAATCGGATCATCCGAGGTGTAGACCATGATCTCAAAACCATCATCAATCAAGGTTTGCGCTGCTTTAAGCGTTGCAGTGACATTTGGATATAAAGTTTTTTCATCGCCAAGGACTTCTAACTTCACCAAATTGTGACCATCAAGCAGTTCACGAGCTAGTATACAAGTCCGAATCGCGCTATCTGCATCAAAGCAACCTGCGGTATTTGGCAGGATTGTGTATTTCTCAGGTGGAATCACTGAAAGCAGGTTAGGTTGATCTGCATGTTGTCCAATATTGACACGACGAATTGCTACCGTCACAATCTCAGCACCACTGGCTTGAATGGCTAAATCAGTTTCATTGAGATCTTTATATTTACCAGTTCCGACCAATAAACGAGATTGGAAAGTACGAGAACCAATAATTAAAGGGGAATCTTGCATGGGCTTACTCCATTTTTAGCCGATTAGCCGCCACCAACAGCTTGAATAATTTCAATACGATCTTCAGGAGCAATTGTAGTTTGCTCAAGTCTACTTTTCGGAATAATCTGTTGGTTCTTCTCTACAGCAAAGCGTTTGCCTTCTAAGGCTAAATTCTGAATCAATTGCTGTAGGTTTTCACAAGACGTGTCGATTGACTCGCCATTTAAATAGATGTGCATGATTAATCCTTATTTCGCATGCTTGATTGCTTGCCATGCGAGTAACAGCCAGCCCGCTATCATAAACGCACCGCCAATCGGTGTAATCGCACCTAAAATACGCGGTAGACCGAGCGCCATAATGTACAACGAACCGCAGAAAAAGATGATACCAATTTGGATCAAAATAAAAGGAATTTTTATTGGAAATGTTGCTTTGGTTTTATGCAGGACGCCTAAGATAAGCAAACCAATTGCATGATAGAAAAAGTATTGAGTTGCTGTACCCCACCAAGCGAGTTGTTCTAGGGTTGCAAAAGATTTGAGTCCATGAGCACCAAAAGCACCCAACATAACTGCAAGCGCGAGATTTAGCGCAGAGATTGCTATCCACATAACGATAATGGAACTAGAAATTTGATGAACAAAATTAACATATTCGGGTGTTTAAACAAAGCCAGATAAACAAAAGGGCATGTAAAGCCCTTGTGTTTTATTTAATCTTAACTCGCAGACATGGCTGTTTTGATTTTTTCCATTGCATTTTTTTCAAGCTGGCGGATACGTTCCGCAGAAACGTTATATTCAGCAGCAAGTTCATGCAGGGTCGATTTATCATCATCCAGCCAGCGGCGTTGTAGAATGTTACGTGAACGGTCATCAAGCTGATCCATGGCTTCATGTAAGGCAGTGGTGCTTTGTTCCTCGTAATCTTCCTCTTCAATCAAGCGTGCAGGGTCGTAACGATTATCTTCTAAATACAGTGCAGGCGCAGTATGGGGTGTGTCATCATCATCATCGCCCTGTGCTTCAAAAGCGGCATCATAGGCGGTTAAACGGCCTTCCATTTCAAGCACTTGTTCAGGTGTCACGTTTAAATCATTGGCAATTGAACTTGCTTCTTCCAGAGTGAGCTTCTTGCTTGATTTTTTCAGACTACGCAGGTTAAAGAATAATTTACGCTGCGCCTTAGTGGTGGCAATTTTAACAATACGCCAGTTGCGAATCACATATTCATGGATTTCGGCTTTAATCCAGTGCACTGCAAAAGAAACTAAGCGAACACCCATATTTGGATCGAAGCGTTTGACCGCTTTCATTAGTCCAAGGTTACCTTCTTGAATCAGATCACCCTGTGGCAATCCGTAACCTGCATAGCTACGTGCAATATGTACCACAAAACGAAGGTGTGACATTACCAATAGTTTGGCAGCATCAAGATCTTGGTCATAATAATAACGTTCAGCAAGTTCTTTTTCTTGCTCGGCTGTTAGAATTGGAATTTGATTGACAGTACTGATATATGCACCGAGATTTACACCTGGCGCAGACAATGACAGGGGCATCAATTGATTGCTGCTGTCAGTAGTCATGGAGTCTCCTTATAGGATGGTATTTAAGTCAACAATTTCATCTTAATGCGAATGTTCTTCATCACTAAGGAAATTTGAGTATAGAAATGTAAATTTAATGCATTTATCTTTAGCTAGAGTTTATCAAAGAATTACATAGATTCAATTAAATAGTGAAACTCATTCTCTGAAATTTTTTGTGTCAGGCATTGAAGTTGCTGGATCTGGCAATATCGTGTTACATCAATTTCACTATGGGGATCGGACGACTTGAGTAAAAACTGCTGTTTTGCAGGTGCCTTTTTTAAGGCACGTTTCAGCATCAACAGTGGCATTGGGCATGGTTGTCCCAAGGCATCAATAACCTCAGGTGAACTGGAAATAAGAGTCATAATCGTTTAAACAACTGAATACATCATTATCTTAGCAAATTTCTTGTCATCTTAGAGCGAAAATCTCACTAAAGAAACCATCCAATCATTGAAAAAAACAGGTGGAAATATCGGAAATAACTTAAAATAAATCTATTAATTATCATTAACCCGTGTTAAGCTCGACGCGTTTTAGAAAGTGTTTAATTAAACTTTATTGTATTAAACCCTATAACAAATGGATGTAACCGGAAATTGTTGATAGTTTTACAGAATGATTACAAGCTTTAAAATTATAAAAAATTTTAAAACCTTGTTGGCTCTGCTGTTTGCAACACCGGAAGGTCCTTATCTTTCAATATCTGAGGATTGACTTATGACAGCTCGTGAACAAGGCGTAGTAAAGTGGTTTAACGACACTAAAGGCTTTGGTTTTATTCAGCGTAATGGTGGTGATGACGTATTTGTTCATTTCCGCGCAATTATGGGTGATGGCCACCGTTCTTTACGTGACGGCCAACGCGTAGAATTCAGCGTAGTTCAAGGACAAAAAGGTTTCCAAGCTGAAAACGTTCAGCCTTTAGACTAATTTGTTGCTCTAACGCAATAAAAAACGCTCCAATCTTATTGGGGCGTTTTTGTTTTTTATGGTTTATAATAGCGACTTTCTTTTGCTCATTGATGGTTCGAGTGCATATATGACATCTGGTTTTGAAACCTTAAATTTACATCCGCAGTTAAAAAAAGCGATTGATGCTTTGGGTTTTACACAAATGACCCCAATTCAGCAAAAGGTTTTAAAATATACATTGGCAGGGCATGATGCGATTGGTCGAGCGCAAACGGGTACGGGTAAAACAGCCGCCTTTTTAATTAGTGTGATTAATGATTTGCTCAATCATCCAGTTCAGGACCAGCGTTTTCGTGGCGAACCCCGTGCTTTAATTTTAGCGCCTACGCGCGAGTTGGCATTGCAAATTGAAAGTGACGCTCAAGCATTGACTAAATTTTCAAACCTGCATTTGGTCACTTTGTTGGGGGGTGTTGATTTTGACAAGCAAAAGAAAATGCTGGACAAGAATTTTGTCGATATTATTGTTGCGACTCCTGGGCGACTGATTGATTTTGTGGAGCAAAAAGAAGTCTGGCTTGATAAAATTGAATTTTTAGTGATTGATGAGGCGGATCGTTTGCTGGATATGGGTTTTATACCTTCAGTAAAACGTATTGTGCGTTATTCCCCATTTAAGGAACAGCGTCAAACATTGATGTTCTCGGCAACGTTTAGCTACGATGTCCTCAATCTTGCACGCCAATGGTTGTTTGAACCTGTTACGGTTGAGATTGAGCCTGAGCAGAAAACCAATGTGGATGTTGAGCAGCGTGTGTATGTGGTGGAGAAAAAAGACAAGTACAAGCTTCTGCAAGATATTCTGCGTGATGAACCAATTGATAAAGTTATGATTTTCGCAAATCGTCGAGATCAGGTTCGTCGTTTATATGATCACTTAAAGCGTGATGGTTACAAAGTCGGTATGTTATCTGGTGAAATCGCTCAGGATAAACGCTTGAAGATGCTCGACCAGTTCAAACAAGGTAAGCACAACATTATGATCGCAACAGACGTTGCTGGTCGTGGCATTCATGTTGACGGCGTATCGCATGTGGTGAATTTTACTTTGCCAGAGCAGTCTGATGATTATGTACATCGCATTGGTCGTACAGGTCGTGCTGGTGCTCAAGGTGTGAGTATTAGTTTCTTATCGGAAGATGATGCTTTCTATTTGCCAGAAATTGAAAAAGCAATTGGTAAAAAGTTGCCTTTAACACGTTTAGATGGATATTGTTAAGCCTAAACAATATTTTCTGATATTTAGATAGCATTTTAAAAAGACTAAATTATTTCTTAATTCAGTCTTTTTTTATTTTGAAAGCCCCTCATTTGCTAAATTACACAAAAGATTCATGATTTTTTCGGAAATCCAGTGATTAGTTGCTGAATTGAAATAAATCAGCATGTAGAATATGGCGCATTACCTGGGAGGATATTATGGCACTCATCTCAATGCGCCAGCTCTTGGATCACGCTGCTGAACATAACTACGGCGTACCAGCATTTAACGTAAACAACCTAGAACAAATGCGTGCAATCATGCTCGCTGCAGATGCAACAAATTCACCTGTAATCGTGCAGGCTTCGGCTGGTGCGCGTAAATATGCAGGTGCGCCGTTTCTGCGTCACCTTATTTTGGCTGCAATTGAAGAATGGCCGCATATTCCAGTGGTAATGCATCAGGATCATGGTACCAGCCCTGATGTTTGCCAGCGTTCGATCCAGTTGGGTTTCAGCTCAGTCATGATGGATGGTTCATTGGGTGCAGATGGCAAGACACCAACCTCATACGATTACAACGTTGATGTAACGCGTCGCGTGGTTGCGATGGCGCATGCATGTGGTGTTTCAGTTGAAGGTGAGATCGGCTGTCTGGGTAGTCTTGAAACTGGTATGGCTGGTGAAGAAGATGGTGTTGGTGCGGAAGGTGTACTTGATCACTCTCAACTACTGACTTCTGTTGAAGAAGCAACCTCGTTTGTGGCAGATACCAATGTTGATGCTTTGGCGATT
Organism: uncultured Acinetobacter sp.; assembly: GCA_964553005.1. GTDB lineage: Bacteria > Pseudomonadota > Gammaproteobacteria > Pseudomonadales > Moraxellaceae > Acinetobacter. The sequence goes on from CAZKJI010000057.1 coordinate 9,128, forward strand.
GCTGTTGGTACTTCACATGGTGCATACAAGTTCACTCGTCCACCTACAGGTGATATTCTGGCAATTGACCGTATTAAAGAAATTCATGCGGCACTGCCAAACACGCATCTTGTCATGCATGGTTCAAGCTCTGTACCACAGGAATGGTTGGCTGTGATTAACCAATACGGTGGTGATATTAAGGAAACTTACGGTGTGCCTGTAGAGCAGCTTGTGGAAGCAATCAAGCATGGTGTGCGTAAGATTAATATTGATACCGACTTGCGTTTGGCTTCAACGGGTGCAATGCGCCGTATGATGGCTGAAAAACCAAGTGAGTTTGATCCACGTAAATTCTTCGGCGAGACAGTTGAAGCAATGAAGCAAATCTGTATCGATCGTTATGAAGCGTTTGGTACAGCAGGTAATGCTGACAAGATTCGCCCAATTTCTTTAGAGAAAATGGTGGATCGTTACAAATAATCGTTTGTAGCTAAAAAACAGTGGCAAATGCCACTGTTTTTTGTTTGTTGAGGATATAGAAAATACCAGCTTAAACGCTGGCATTTTGATTAAGGTGGGTTATTTTTGTGGAGCCTTGCTATCGAGGTTGGCATCTTTAATTTCAACATAGGCATTGGCACGAAGTTCACGTGTCCAGCTATCCACTTCGGTATCAAACTGACGTTCACCTAAAATCTGGCGAGCCATACGTTCCTGAACTTCCTTGGTCATGTCTTGCTGACGGGTATCGGTGACTTGTAGGATATGCCAGCCAAACTGGGTTTGAAATGGTTTGCTGACTTGACTAACTAGTGTGTCTTTCATGACCTGTTCAAACTCTGGAACCATCATGCCTGGACTAACCCAGCCCAGATTACCACCATCACGGGCGGAACCTGTATCATTTGAATAAGTTGCAGCCAATGTTGCAAAATCTTCACCTGCTTTTACGCGTGTGTAAAGACTGTCAATCATTTGTTTGGCGCGGTCAATGGTTACGACTTCTGATGGTTGGATCAGAATGTGGCGTGTTTTGTATTGAGAGACCAGAGCTTTTTGGTCATTCTGTTTGCGTTCAAGTAATTTAAGTACATGAACACCATCACGCACATTGATCAACTCAGTGGTTTGACCTACTTTTAATGGTGTAAGGCGCGCTGAAAGTTCGGTAGGAATATCAGATAGCGGGCGGAAACCCATATCTGCGCCATCAACCTTGACAGTTGAGGTGGATAGCTTTGAGCTAATCGTTTTAGGATCATCACTTGTAGCCAAAGCTTTTTTAACTTCTTGAGCGACTTTTTGGACTTCATCGGTATTTTCACCTGAAATACGCATATGAATGACGTGTGCCTGAATCCCTAAGGCAGCCTGACCTTCAGGAGAGTTTAGGAAATTCTCCACATCATGGTCACTGATTTTAATACGCGACATCACTTGTTGTTGACGCAGGCGGCCAATGGCTAAATCTTCAGCAATTCGGTTGCGTAGATTTTCATAAGTACCAGGTGCAATGGCATCCAGTTTCTGCTGGAAAGCCTCTAATGTGCTGGTACCTGATTGATTCGCAACTTTTAACACGGCGGCATTCAGGCTTTTCTCATCTGGTTTAATGCCATAGCGTTTTACTTGTTCTAACTGGGCTTGACGAACGATCAACTGATCCAGCACCTGCATTTGTAAATACTGTTGAGGTGGAACTGGTTTGTTTTGTGCTTTTAACTGGTGTTCCGTTTCCGCAATTCCTTGCACCAAGTCACTTTTAAGAATAACACTATCGTCCACAATTGCGACAACCTCATCCGTAGGTTGGGCAAAGCCTTGCATTGATGAAGAAATTAGGGCAGCGAGAACAGTGGCTCTAAAGATATGTTGAAAGTGTTTTATCTTCATTAACGTTGTGTCCAAGATTGATTAATTTTGTTGAAACCTAAAACTCTATTTTCCAGAAGAGAGGCAAGTTTGTTATTTAAGGCACCCAGACCTTTCAGGGTAAACTCAGCCATAACCGCACGTTTTTTGCGAACATCTGGGGAGTTTGGGTCATCCAGATCGTTATAGTAGGAGCGACCATAGACTGAAACAGCCCAACAGCAAGACTCATAATTGATGCCAAGCAGGTACTCGCGCATTAAGTTGTTGTCCATGTCATATTGAGCATGGCCCATGATACGCCAATTATCCTTTACAGGTTGTATAAAGGATGCAACAACCTGATCGTAATGATTTTGGCGGTCAGCAATGTTTTTACGGTAGAAATAGCCTAAGTTATACAAATTGCCCTGATCGCCTGTATAGTAGGCTTGTACATCTCGCTGGGCATTGTCACCATTCGACATCCAGGCTGAATTGGCGTTAATGGTGAAATTCTGGTTAAGCTGACTGGACACACTCACAATTGGGCCTGTCTGACGCTGGGTGTCAAACTCGTCAGGCTGTTGGTTCAGGCTAACACGGCGATCACTAAAGTAATAGCTCTGGCCAGCACTGGCGCGAATACGCTCCAGGCCTTCTGTATCCAATAGGCTATAACTTACACCGAGTGACAAAAAGTTGTTGTCATCCAGACGGTCATGGCCATAGAAACGGTAGGGGTTAAAAAGCTGATCGTAGTTAATTGACGCTGTGGTTGAGTCAAAGTTTGGATAATCGTCCTGCTTTTTATAAGGTGAGTAGGCATAAAAAGCCTGTGGCGAAATACTTTGCAGGTATTTGCCCTCTTTTTCAAAAGTGACCCCTGTTGCCAATGTAAACTGAGGCACTACAACAGATTTTTCTAGATCATCAGATTTGGAGAATCCCAAACTTTCTTTTGAGTCCTGATCATAGAATGTGTTGATGCTGCGTACAGAAACTTCTGGAATCGCATAGAACCATGATGGTGTGATGTAGTTGTAGCGAACCGCAAACTGGTTGTAGATGCGTGTACCACTTGATTCCAGTGCTGAGTCATCATTAATGGATTTCTTGAAATATGCAGTATCGTTATTAAATTCATACTGTAATCCCTGTGGATCACCCGTAACGTAATTTAATAAAAATTGCGGCAGTCGGGCATAGGGCTTATCTGCGTCTTTAATGGTTTTATCCAGTGTCTGGAAATCTTCGACTTTCAACTGAGCCTTAAGACCTGGAATACCATTCTGATAGTTCAGTTCCCACGCACGGCGTAGATTTACATCGGTTTTGCTATTTGGATTATTTTCAAAGTCTGCGAAATAATCCTTATCTGATGCATAGTTATATTCTAAATTGGTCGACCACTGCTTGTTTATCTTCCAGTAATGAAGGAAATGCAGGTCAGCACGGTCTTTATTGTCATATTGATTGTCGTTTGGTAAATATCCGCCCCAGATTCGACCTGAACCAAAATTCTCAGTCATATAGCGGAATTCACCATCCAGCTTGCCACCGCGTCTACTCATAAAGCTTGGAGTAAGCGTTAAGTCGTAGTTTGGTGCCAGATTAAGATAAACAGGCACGCCAAGCTGTGCACCACCATCATTGGTATAACCGAAAGTAGGGGTTAAAATACCTGTGGTACGGCGGTCATCAATTGGGAAATTGAAATAGGGTACGGCAAGTACAGGTATATCTTTGACATAAAGCTTGGTGCCACGTGTTACACCACGACCTGTATCCTGATTCAGTTCAATTTGCTTTGCCTGAATTTTCCAGGCTGGTTTTTGTCCAGGTGGGCAGGCGGTATAGCTTGCATCTTTTAAGACAACCAGGTTTTCATTCTGACGCTGGATTTGACTTGCATAACCATGCGCATGCTGCTGTTCAGAGATATAGAAACTATTGTTTAAATCACCTGTCTGTGTTTTTAGATTGTAGTCAATCTCATCACTTTGCGTGAGCAGGCCTGATTGTGCAAGCTGCACTTGTCCTTGCGCTTTTGCATGGGTTTGGGTTGAATCAATGGTGACCTGATCTGCGCGAATACTGCGTCCTTCCTGATCAATAATGACATTGCCTTGCAGGAAAGAATCTCCCTCGGGATTGTAATGACCATAATCAGCAGTAATCACCGAAGTGGTGTTGTTTGGATCGGATGGCTTGGTTTGCGGATTAATCGGGGTAATCCATGTACCCTGACAAAAAGAAGAACTTAAATAGCGATTGTCGCGTAACTGGGCTTCTGCTGCGGTTTTATCGATATAATATTGCTGGAAAAATGCTTCACCCTTATAGCTTTCCTGCTGGGGTTGTACCTGATTTTGCTGGGCGAGGGCTTTAAGCTGTTGATTGTCAAGCGTAGAGACGGCATCAGCTGAAGCTGCGAAACCTGACTGAATCGAGCCGCCACACAAAAGTGTCAAAATCGCTGTTGCTAAAGGATTAAATTTAAACTGATGTTTCATTGTCTCATTAACCAGTA
>CAZKJI010000058.1:0-13291 GCA_964553005.1 uncultured Acinetobacter sp.
CATTTGGGGTTTCTCTTAACGTTGCAAATAAAAAGCGGCTTGCGCGCATGGAAACAATCCTAAAGTTAAGTGTGATTGAAAAAAGCTGCAACAGTGGCGGAAAAATATCTCTCCACTTTTGAGTTTTGGCATTATGCCATGAATCATGGAATTTCGGGAAAAGTAAAGTGAGACAATTCAATCAGAATGATAAAAAAGAAAATTAAAGATTTGAAAATAAAAAAGTGTTGAATAGGGGTTATGGGATATTGGAGGGGTTATTCTGTTCAAATTTGCTAAGACGATTAATAATGTCAGCATATTCTGTCTCTGTTCTGCTGTAGGCATTCCGCAGGCTTTCCACCGTTTTTTTCACATGCTCAATGTTCTTGAGGTTATTTTCCAAATTGTTTTTGAGCTGGGGGGGGAGGGGTTCACCTTTACGGTAATATTCCATTTCCTGACGTTTAAAGCCGATCTTGTCCCGTTGCAGTTGTTGCAATTGCTCCTGTTGATAATTCAACTGTTTCTTTAGGTTGGCCAGAATCTGGTCCCTTTTTGCAGTCGCGATCTTGCTGCTGCCATAAGCGCGTTTAAGTTTTAAGTCCTGTTCGCGCTGACGTGCCAATGATTCGCGGCGTGTGGACTGCTGAATATCCTGAGTGGCATTATAGGGCTGGTTGCGCTTGATCACCTGCATGTTGCGGTCTAGTGCCTCATAGCCATAACGGATATGTTCTGGAGTAACTGAGGTGCTTACATTGGCAATGCCATTCCTGTCATAGTAACGATACCAGACTGCCCGAGGTTGCTCTGTGGCTGCAAAACTTGAGCCATAAAAAAGAAACATTAAAACAAATGTACAAATGCAATTACGAGTTTTCGTTGTAAAGTGACGAATGCGGAAACCGCACTTTAACCAACCAGTCATTACATTCCCCGTAAAAAGTTAAATAAATCACTTATTTTTAAATAATAATCACTTGTATATTAGTAGCTATTTATACAATTAAAAATAGTTCGTATACAAAAAATTTAGGAATTTGCTCAAAAGTGTGCGCTATTTGTTATTGTTAAGGAAAACTGATAGGTTGGTTCAAAAAACTTCGTTGATAATGCAAGTAAAGATATGTTAAAAATATCAACTAATCTGTATAAAACAAATTAAACCAAGCATAATTTGTATTGAGTGATGGGGCAGGACAATTAAATGGAAGATAAATTTCAAAATTTGAAAGTAATGGTGATTGACGATTCAAAAACGATTCGCCGTACAGCCGAGACTTTGCTGCAACGGGAAGGTTGTGAAGTCATTACAGCAGTCGATGGTTTTGAAGCATTATCAAAAATTGCAGAAGCAAATCCTGATATCGTTTTCGTTGATATCATGATGCCACGCCTGGATGGTTATCAGACCTGTGCATTAATTAAGAACTCTTTAAACTACCAAAATATTCCAGTGATTATGTTGTCAAGCAAAGACGGTTTGTTTGATCAGGCTAAAGGGCGTGTTGTGGGGTCGGATGAATATTTAACCAAGCCATTCAGTAAGGATGAGCTGTTAAATGCGATTCGTAACCACGTTAGCGCATAAAATTAAATTGAGGAAAAAATGGCTCGTATTCTTATAGTAGATGATTCACCTACTGAAACATTTCGTTTTAGAGAAATTTTAACTAAGCACGGTTATGAAGTTTTGGAAGCGACCAATGGAGCAGATGGTGTTACCATGGCGCAGGCAGAGTTGCCAGATTTGGTCCTCATGGATGTGGTGATGCCTGGAATGAATGGCTTTCAGGCAACACGCCAGATTAGCAAGGGTAAAGATACACAGCATATCCCTGTTGTGATCGTAAGTACCAAAGATCAGGCGACAGACCGCGTATGGGGTAAACGTCAGGGGGCTTGCGACTATTTGACCAAACCGATTGATGAGCAGCAACTTATCGATGTGATTAAACAGTTGTTAAGTTAACCAATACCAGCCTTTTCATTACTCAATACGGGATAGGGTATGGCAGCAAATGGATTTATCGAATTGCTTCGCTTATCCAAGCGAGGCAATAAACAATATGCTTCAACTCAGAATGAAGTCAGCCGATGGTCTGGTATCGCTTTTGAGATGTTAGGGCAATATTTCGTTGCACCATTGGGGGAAATTTCGGAGGTGATCTATCCACCGAAATATACCCCTGTTCCAAATACTCAGGCATGGGTACGTGGCTTGGCAAATATTCGTGGGCGATTGCTTTCTGTTTCTGATTTAAGTCAGTTTATTTCAGGACAGCGGAGTCAGTTTTCACCAACACAAAAAGTAATATGTATTAGCCATCAAGATCATTATGTGGGGCTGGTTGTCGACCAGGTTCTGGGGATTCAGCACTTTAACAAGAAAAGTTTCTTTTCTCAAAATGCTGAACTCGACAGTAAGTTAAAAGACTACTGTCAGGGTTACTTTCACCAGCATAATCAGCAATGGCATGTGTTTTTACTGAGTCGGTTGTTGAAAAATCCTCAATACATGAATGCATCAATAAAATTTATAAACTAATTTGTACGCTACGGAAGATAAACGCGTATTCAGGGGAGAAGCTGATATGGGCTTTAAACTCAAAAAGAAAAATGGTGGCGATAGCGCTGGTTTGAAGAAAGGCGGAGCGTTTATGGAGAATATCCGAACGCAGCTGGATCAATTTTCCCGTTTGTTCGGTGAAACAGAAAAATCCAAACCGATTATCTATCGTGCTTTAATTGCTTTGGCCCTTGCAGTCATCCTCTTAATTTACCTGTTTGTGAGCGTACCACGTTCCAACCAATTGACCCGTAGTCTAGGTGAATTGCGTCTGTTGTCGCAAATGATCTCGCGTCAGGCGACTGAAGCAACCGCATCTGGTACGCCAGAAGCGATGAAAAGTCTGGTTGAGTCGGAGAAGCAGTTTGCTGAAAACCTTGATACTGTTGAAAGTGTCTATGGTAAAGGTTCTGATGAGTATAAAAAGGTCAGCAGTCTTTGGGGTGATGTCTCCAAAAACATTGAGCTGATCGCATCTCAACAAAAGATTATTAACCAGCTTTATGACACCAACATCTCGATCAGTGAAACGATTCCTGAAATTCAGGCTGAATATAACCTGATGGTTGATCAGATGGTTCGTGAAAACATGCCAAGTAGTCAGGTAATTATCACGAAAAACCAGGTGTTCATTGCAGAACGTATTTTGCGTTCAATTAACTCAGTATTGGTCGGAACAGACAACTCCAATGTGTCTGCGAATGACTTTGGTGCGGATATTGATACCTTTGGTGTTTATCTGAATGCACAGCTCAATGGTAGTGCTGAACTAGGTGTGGATCGCATCACCTCACCAGATCTACGTGAGTCTGTAGATAGCATTAAGTCTGACTATGACGCTGTCTTGAAATCAGCGGCGGCAACGGTTCTACAAAACGCGAACCAGATTGTTCGTGTACGTCAGGCATCCTCACAAATCTTCTCTCAATCTGATGCCTTATTGACTTCATTGAATGACTTGTCGAAAAAAGCTGAGGGTGGCTGGGGCAACGTTATTGCGGGTGTTGTATTAATTGGTGCGTTAGGTCTATTAATTTTCTCTGCACTACAATTACTTGCTTTACGTAGTAATACAGATAAAGAGCGTGTAACTCGTCTACAAGATGAATATGACCGTAACCAAAATGCAATTTTACGTTTACTAGATGAAATTGCCGACTTAGCAGATGGTGATTTACGTTCTTATGCAACAGTATCAGAAGATTTTACTGGTGCGATTGCCGACTCGATTAACTTCGCAATCGATCAATTACGTGACCTTGTATCTCGAATCACTGAAACATCTCAAGAAGTTGCTCGTTATACTCAAGATACTCAAGATATTACCAACCAATTAGCAGAAGCTTCTGAACATCAGGCGCAAGAAATTGCAGGTGCATCAGCAGCGATGAACGAAATGGCATTGTCGATTGACCAGGTATCTGCAAATGCATCTGAGTCTGCCGAGGTAGCACAGCGTTCGGTACAAATTGCATCAAATGGTGCGGAAGTTGTAAACCGTTCAATTGAAGGGATGGACCACATTCGTGAGCAGATTCAGGAAACCTCAAAACGTATTAAGCGTTTGGGTGAGTCTTCTCAAGAAATTGGTAACATCGTATCCCTAATTAACGATATTGCCGACCAGACCAACATCTTGGCATTAAATGCAGCGATTCAAGCATCTATGGCTGGTGAAGCAGGTCGTGGTTTCGCAGTCGTAGCCGACGAAGTACAACGTCTTGCAGAACGTTCTGCATCAGCAACGAAACAGATTGAAAGCTTAGTAAAAACCATTCAAACAGATACGAACGAAGCCGTTATTTCAATGGAACAAACGACGTCGGAAGTTGTTCGTGGTGCGAACTTGGCAAAAGATGCAGGTATTGCACTGGATGAGATTCAAACGGTATCTGGTGACTTGGCTAAATTAATTGCAAGCATTTCTGATGCAGCGAAACTTCAGTCTGCGTCAGCAAGTCATATTGCAACCACGATGAATGTTGTACAGGAAATTACCTCACAAACCACCACAGCAACGTTTGATACAGCACGTTCGGTTTCTGAACTGGCAAACATGGCTGAATCATTACGTGAATCAGTAACTGACTTTAAGTTACCTGAATAAGCAGCAAAGGGGAGGCAGAGGATATCTGTCCTTTCCCTTTTTTGAAGAGATGTAGAATATCTCTACAAGATGATGACTAACATGGAGCTACATCTTGTGTGATAGATACACGTAATTTTTAGCCACAATTAGTGGATAAAAACGAAAGAAGCCGCTATGAAAGAAATATTAAAAACGTTAGTTGAAACGATGACGCTTCCTGAAGATAGTTATATTGAGCAAGATGCAGAAATTCTTGAAATTTTTATTGAAGAATTAGATGAAATCTTTGTTGAATTAGAGCCATTAATCGGTCAATGGATTGAACAGCCAAATCAACAAGATGTGCTCACAGATATTCGCCGACATTTCCATACTCTTAAGGGGTCTGGAAGAATGGTGGGTGCGAAATCCTCTGGTGAGTTGGCCTGGACGGTTGAAGATACTTTAAACCGTGTTATTTCAGGAACGGTTTCCCTGAACACGGAAATTCAACGCTATGTTCAGGCGGTTTTCAATATTTATCGCTTTAAGCTTTTACATGATTTTAAGGCGGTTCAAAAACATCTTATTGACCTAAAACCACTGGTTTTACTGGGGCAGCAATTACAACAACAGCAAAGCCCTGAGCCTGCACTTTCTGAGCTATTGACCCTTGCCAATACTTTAACGCATGATGATGTCCAGACGGGTCTTGAGTTGATTGATGATGTCGAGGATACAATTGTGGCTGATCAGCTACAACCAGATATTGAGCCTGCCTTGGCCACGCTTAAGACTGAGCAGGATGAAGTGCTTGCCAAAGAAACTTTGGCGATCTTTCTGGAAGAATCGGAAGATCATCTTACTGCCATCGACCAGTTCCTGTTGAATGAGCGTCCAAATAATGATCATTACAATATTTTGATCAGGGCGTTGCATACGCTGCGTGGTAGTTCCTCAATGGCGCATGTGGATCAGGTATTTGAAGCAAGTTCTAAAGTTGAAAACCTGTTTAAGACCTTGTTGCAGGATGAACTGGATTCCAGTTCTGATGAAACCGCATTACTCACCCATTACGCCCAGTTTGTCCGTGATTACCTGCATACCTTAAGGCAGCAGGGTGCGAAACAGAAACTGGATGAGATTTATGACACATTCAATGTGGCATGGGATAGCTATGACTTCCAGCTAGAAGAAAAACATGGTGAAGCAATACGACCACAGGGTCTGGTTTCACAATTACTAGAATTAAATATTAATGATTTATTGGATGTGGAATTTGATTTTGAAAAACGTGCCCGAAATGAATTCCCTCAATATATCCAGCTATTAAGTCATCAGGCGGAAATCCTGTTACAGCATACGCATCATCATGCCACGATTGGGATGTATCAATATACCAGTCTATTGCGTTCAAGCTATCAGGACCTGATTTTTAAACCGAGTCTGTTGAATCTTGATTATGCGTTTGAGCTGTATCATCAAGTACATCAACAGTTTATTCAGTTATTCGATACTTTGGCTGCTGGACAGCGTGTCACCTTAACCAAGTCACATGAACGTGTCCTGAATGAATTAAGTTTATTTACCCAGCAGAATATTGACTTCTTGGAACAAACATCCACAGATGTTATGGATGCTGTACCTGAAACAGTTGCACCTGAACAAGCCCAGGATTCTGAATCTGTTCTTGATATTACAGATCTATCAGCACAGTTTGCGCTGGACAAGCAACAGTTACATTCGGATGAGGCAAACCGCGACTTTGATCCTGACCTGTTGGACATCTTCCTTGAAGAGGCAGATGAATTGCTGGTGGGAATTGATACGGATCTCAATACATGGACTGCTGACCATAAAAATGTAGGTGCGCTGAAAAACCTGATGCGTTATTTGCACACCCTAAAAGGTGGTTCAAATATGATTCAGGCGCGTCATATCGGTCTGATTGCGCATGAGCTGGAAACAATTTATGAGAAGCTGATTAACCAGCAGATACAGGCAACACCACAGCTTATCACTGTGATTCGCTCAGTTCAGGATGATATTGCAGATCGTATTCAAACCATTCGTGACCAGCAGGTTGATTACCCATCTACTTATGCCTTGCAGGTTCTGGCAAACCTTGGTCAGATGGCTGGTACAGTGGAAGCCACACCTGTGGTGGTTGAACAGCTTGCAGAGATGAGTGACGATATTGATTCGGTGGGTGTGGAAGAAGAAACTACGGTTTCTCAACTTGCTGTTCATACAGAATCCCCACATAGCGCAGTTGATGTTACGGGATTGGCAGCCCAGCTTGGACTGGATAAGCAGCAATTGCAGTCAGCCGAATCAAACAGTGACTTTGATCCTGACCTGTTGGACATCTTCCTGGAAGAGGCGGATGAGTTGCTGGTGGGAATTGATGCTGACCTCAGTACATGGGCAGCAGACCATCAGGATGTGGGGGCGCTGAAAAACCTGATGCGTTATTTGCACACCCTAAAAGGTGGTTCAAATATGATTCAGGCGCGTCATATCGGCCTGATTGCACATGAGCTGGAAACAATTTACGAGAAGTTGATTAACCAGCAAATTCAGGCAACACCACAGCTGATTGCCTTGATTCGTCTGGTACAGGATGATATTGCGGATCGTATTCAAACCATTCGTGACCAGCAAATTGATTACCCATCACTGCATGTGGTACAGCTACTTCAGCAAGCGGATCACTCAGCTGATCTGGTTGTAAGCGAGCCTGCAACTGAAATCACCGCACTTTCTGAACAAGATGAAAGCATTGAACTAGAGCTATTGCAGCCTATTGAAGAAGCAGAAATTATTGAACCATTAAGTGTTACAGCAGATGAATTGAGTAGTATTGATACAGAAGAACAGCTTGAAGATACCTCATCTCTTCAAACTGTGGAAAATGCTGGTCAGTCTCTTGAAGAAGATGTTCGTTCACTGGTGGAACAGACATTCCTTGAGGAAGCTGAAGAGTTGCTTGAACAGGCTCAGGGTTTATTGAAACAGTGGTTTGAACAGCGCGGTAACCGTAGTTTGTTGTTACAGCTCCAGCGTAATGCCCACAGCTTGAAGGGTGGCGCACGCATGGCGGAAATGGATGCGATAGCAATCATTGCCTACCATCTGGAAAATGCCTTTGAACAGTTTGGTGTGCATCATTTCAGCTCAAATGTTTATGATAATCTGCTCAATACTGCGCTCGCATGGCTCAATGATGCGATCTTTAAACGTCAATATGCCAACTTTGACGGTTTAAAACAAAGTCTGGAGAAGATGGAGTTTGTGGATATTGCAGCGCAGCTTCCTCAAAAACTCTCTGCAACAGACATCTTCACGCCTGAATATACGATGGAGTTTATTCAGGGTGATGGTACTGAACCACCATCGATGTTGGGTGAGTGGGAAACCACAGAGCGTATTGAACAGAACAATGAAATGATTCGTGTTTCTGCTGATGTCATCGAGAAGATGATTGACTTGTCAGGGGAAAATGCGATCAACCGTTCACGTATCGAAATGGACCTGGGCCAGCTGGGTGGTACGTTGACGGAAATGGAACTTGCAATCAAGCGTCTGGCGGATCAGTTACGCCGAATGGAAGGTGAGCTGGAAAGTCAGATCATTGCACGACATGGTGGAGAAAATTCGCGTTATGCCGATTTTGATCCATTGGAGATGGACCAGTACTCATCATTGAACCAGTTGTCAAAATCGCTCGCGGAATCCGCTTCGGATTTGGTTGACTTTAAGACTACGCTTTCTGAGAAGATTCGTGATACTGAAGGCCTGTTGTTACAACAGTCGCGTATTCAGGCAGAAATTCAGGAAAGCCTGATGCGTACCCGTCTGGTACCATTCTCACGCTTACTGCCTCGTCTACAACGTATTGTTCGCCAAACGGCTTCCACCCTGAACCGTCCAACTGAATTGGTGGTCAACAATACCGAAGGTGAATTGGATCGTAGTATTCTTGAAAGGCTGGTTGCACCATTTGAACACATGCTGCGTAACGCGATTGACCACGGTATTGAAGACCGTGAGCAGCGTTTACAGGCTAAAAAACCAGAAACAGGACATATTGTTCTAGATATTGGCCGTCAGGGTACTGATATCGTGGTCACGTTCAGTGATGATGGTAAAGGGATTGATGTTAACCGCATCAAGGACAAAGCGATCCAGACAGGTTTGATGACCACGGATCAAAAACTTGATCAGGAAGAGGTTTTACAGTTTATCTTCCATCCTGGTTTCAGTACTGCCGCACAGGTGACCCAAATTTCTGGCCGTGGTGTTGGTCTGGACGTTGTACAGAGTGATATCAAGGCTCTGGGTGGTCATGTGAGTGTCAGCTCTGTTCTGGGCAAGGGAACTACCTTTACCATCCGCGTACCAACAACTGTGGCGGTAAGTGATGCCTTGATGGTAAAAGCGGGTGATCAGCAATTTGCATTCCCACTTGCACAGATTGACCGTATTGTGCGTATCTCGCCAATGGCGTTGGAGCAATACTTTGACAGTCAGGAAGACTACTTCAAGATTGATCAGGAACGCTATCGCCTGCGTTACCTGTCCGAGTTTGTTGCGGGGCAACCAATCCCACGTTTGAATGGTGTGGTTCACTCTTTACCTGTGTTGCTGATTAAGGGTGCTCAAGGGCAGACCACTGCATTACTGGTCGACCAGCTGATTGGTTCGCGTGGCCAGATCGTGGTAAAACCGATTGGTCAGCAATTCTCAAGTATTGGTGTGATTGCGGGTGCTACTATCCTCGGTGATGGTCAGGTATGTTTAATTCTGGATAGTCAGAATATTGCTCGTCAGGCACAGTCAACAGCGCGTGGCAAGCAGGCGGATGAGACCTATACCAAACAGCGTTATGATGAGCGCCGCCTGATCATGATTGTGGATGACTCAGTGACAGTACGTAAAGTAACAACCCGTCTGTTAGAGCGTCAGGGCTATGATGTGGTGACGGCCAAAGATGGTGTCGATGCAATTGAGCAGCTTGAAACGATCAAGCCAGACTTGATGCTGCTTGATATTGAGATGCCGCGAATGGATGGTTTCGAAGTGACCAACCTTGTCCGACACCATGAAATACATCGTGATTTACCAATTATCATGATTACATCACGTACAGGCGAGAAGCACCGTGAACGTGCGTTGTCACTGGGTGTAAATCAATATATGGGTAAACCGTTCCAGGAAGAAACGCTTCTGGAAAATATTGAAAGCTTAATTGCAGTGCGCTAAGGGGTAATGAACAATGGTTAAAAAAGGCGCAAACTCAGCATTGGGGAAGATTGACCAGCAAGAGTTGCAACACTTAATTACGGTATCAACTGGGTTTATTGATGCTTACATTATTCAGTGCTATCAAAAGGTTCCCATGCTATTGCCACAAAATATCGTATTGTCGGCAATGGATACCCAAACCAGTGTTGATCACATTGAATGGCATGATCTAAAGCTTCCCGTTTATGCGGTGAATGACCCAAACGAGAAGCAGGGCGTGGCTCTGGTGATTGAGGGCGATGATGTCTCTGAACGATTTGCCTTAGTGTGCGATGAAATGCCTGAATCCATCCGTGTGCGTATCTCGGAAATTGTCGATGAAGAGCGGGATGTAGATGACAATAAGGTCTTTAAGTATGTGAAGATGGGTGAAAAGCAATTTTTTGTTCCAAATTTGCAGAATATCCAGACTCACCTCGGTCTCTAATCAAAAAAGGAACTCAGATGAGTTCCTTTTTTATGGCCATAAAATTTATTCAGTCAAAAGCTGTTGCAGAATTTGTTCATAAATTTCAGCCAGAGGCTCCAGATCATCAACGTTTACATGTTCATTGATCTGGTGGATGGTGGCATTTAACACCCCAAGTTCCAGAACCTGAGCACCTGTAGGTGCAATGAAGCGTCCATCAGATGTGCCACCACTGGTTGAAAGCTCAGTTTCAACACCTGTTACATTTTTAATCGCTGTTCTTGCCGCATTGACCAATTCGCCTACTGGAGTGAGGAATGGTAAACCTGACAATGTCCAGTCAATGCTGTAATTCAATTGATGTCTATCCAGTGTTTCAATAACGCGTTGTTTGAGAATCTCAGCTGTTACTTCAGTGGAATAACGAAAATTAAAAGTCACTTCCAATGTGCCTGGAATGACATTGGTTGCACCTGTTCCTGCATGGATATTGGAAATCTGGAAAGAAGTTGCAGGGAAATATTCGTTACCATTATCCCATGTGGTGGCACACAGCTCATCCAGTGCTTTGGTTGCCAAATGAATTGGATTCTGTGCAAGATGAGGGTAAGCGACATGGCCCTGTTTACCCTGTACGGTTAACACCCCATTTAAAGAGCCACGGCGGCCATTCTTGACAATATCCCCCAGTTGATGAGTACTTGAAGGCTCACCCACCAGACACCACTTTATTTTCTCGTTGCGTGCCTCAAGGGTTTCAACCACTTTAACCGTACCATTGATGGATGGGCCTTCCTCATCGGAAGTGATTAAAAAGGCAATTGATCCCTTATGGTCAGGATATTTGCTGACAAAACGCTCAGAGGCAACCACCATTGCCGCCAGCGCGGTCTTCATGTCGGCAGAACCACGACCATACAATTTACCATCACGGATGCTAGGCAAAAACGGGTCTGAATTCCATGCATCCAACTGTCCAGTTGGAACAACATCGGTATGCCCTGCAAAACAGAACACAGGGCTTTCTGTACCACGGCGAGCCCATAAATTATCAACATCTTCAAAATGCATGTTTTCAATATTAAAACCCACTCTGGCCAGTCGTTCAGCCATGATGTTCTGGCAATCATGATCAACAGGTGTTACTGAGGGTTGACGTAGGAGTTGTAAACTGAGTTCAAGCGTATCGGAATGGTTCATGCGAGATGGTGTTAAATCTGGTGAAATCTGAACCGATATAATAGGGGAATATTGTTGAGAAAGGTATGCAAAAATAAACCTTATCTAGGTTATAGATAAGGTTTTGTGAACGTTGTTCTATGGGGCTACATTTTATCCTGTGTTCTTTCAGCAGTTTGAGTTACTTTGTCGCCTGCTTTGGAAACATCTTTGCCAATGCCCTTAAAGGTATTACAACCCGTTAATACAAAAGCGGTCATGATAGAAGCAACTAAAATTTTTTTCATCATCTTCTCCGTCTGAATCTAATTATGATGTCATCAGAGGCTAAAAAAATAACTGGAAAATGAACATGATGGTTTGATTGTAGATGTGTTATAAAATGTTACCTGATCAGCTTAAGCAGGAATAAACAGCAAGACAGGTTGACGGAACATATAATACATGGGTTCCGTGTCTACATTGTGATAAAGTCCATTGCTCCACCATTTGGCAGTTTGTGAAGATGGATGCTGATCAGGGCAAAGCCATTCATGCCGTTGTAGGCGATAGTAGGGTAGTCTAGGGATGCTGGTTCCCCATTGACCTAAACGTCTGGATGTATTGATCCATGCTGGAATGGATGATGCATGATGATGTTCTGGTAAATATAGCTGTCCTTTCATGACTGCAAATTTACGCTGAATCTGGTACTGGTTGGCCTCGGAAAACTGAAACTGGCGTTGGGTAAAGTGCCGTAGTTTTCGCTGTAGTGTGTCTTGCCGATTTAAGCCAAACCATTTAGATAAATTGAGTTCATTCTCTCCCAAATAATATTTCAAGGCGACTTCCCAATGCTCAATTTCCTGGGTCTGTTTGTTGAGTAACAGGAAATCAAGCTCACCCAGGGTGATTGCCCCCGCAATTTTCTGGATGCTGTGGTCTAATAACTGGTAGGGGTGATAATCATCATCCTGTAGCCAGAACCAGAGCAGGTGTTCAAAACGCAAACCTAAACGGGTACTTTTCAGGCGTGCCATAAAATCAATTAAGGGTCGGGGTTGCTGATCCAACTGTTGCAACCGCACCTCATAAGCTTGATAGTGTTCTTGCCAAACCGTATTGGGATGAAGTTCAAAATAATTTTCAATTTTTAAATTATCAGGAATTTGAGTCAGGATATTGGGGCTGGCAATGCAAAAGGCCAACTGCCGAACAATAGGGTGCCTAAACTGTAACCAAGGTTCAAAAAGGCTGGGTGAATCAATCTTCTCAGGCATAGTCACCCATCATCGAGAAATAATAAGCTCAGTTTGATAAACAACAATAAAAACACTTTATACTAGCACGGTTGTATTGACGTGTCGGTTAATTGCTAAATGAAAACATTGTTCTGGCGTAGCTTGGTGGTGATTTTTATCACATTAGGAATTATTGGAGCAATTCTACCTGGTATGCCAACAACAGTTTTCCTGATTCTGGCGGCATGGGCGGCATCAAAAGGCTGGCCGCAAATGGATGCATGGTTACTGAACCATCCCAAATATGGTCCCACACTGCGTAACTGGCGTGAAAATGGGACTGTACCACGCAAGGCCAAGTGGATTGCCAGTATCATGATGCTGGCCAGTGGGATTCTAATGCTGTTTACCAACGCGCCGTTCTGGGTCAAGGTATTTACTGATGTCACTATGCTGATTGTAGCAATCTGGTTATGGCTACGTCCTGAGCCTGAGCGAGGATAAGCAAAGCATCGCTTTGCCCGAGCGCAAGACGAGGGCTGTGCTCAAGTGGCGAG
>CAZKJI010000059.1:0-12854 GCA_964553005.1 uncultured Acinetobacter sp.
CTGCATCTGTATCTTCGATATATACACGAATATTAAATTCAAAATGATTGGCCATTTCTATTCCCTGTTTTGCGTACTATAAAGCAACTGGGAAATGATATTGCTTCAATGGGGCTAAGGAAATAGTAATAAATAACATATTGTTGATATGACTAAAAATTAAGCCCTAAATAGAATTTAGGGCTTAATTGGAGTTTGAGTTTTATCTTGTTCGATTATTCGAAGTAAGTCCAGTTAATGGTTTTTGGATAACCTGTAACAGATGACCCATTGGCAAACGCACTAATCAAAGCTTTACCATCGGTTGTATTATTGATGGTAATAGTATTTTTACTATTGTTGGTATCTTCGATGTTAATATTTGCTTCACTTGGTGCAAAGTTACTCCAACCATATTTAATATTACTATTAAATGTTACTGAGTATTTTTGACCATTGAAATCACCTTGTAACTTACCGTTTGCGGTTGCTTGGGTGGCGGATGATCCAGTAGAAGTTTCGGTTAAACGATAATTGGTCAAGATCAGACGTTCGGTGTCTTCATCTTTCAAAGTCGCTTCCATTCTACTGACATCATATTGTGCAGTACTTTTTCCTGTTGCATCACCATAAGTAAACGTTTGCAGCATTTTACCGTTATAGGTTTCAACTTCACCATCTATATGTTTAATAGAAACATTGTTTAAGGTAATCTCATATTTTTCTGATGTTTGAGTTTGAGTAAATTTGCTATGAATTGTACCTGAAAGTGTTAAGCCTTTTACGTCTTGCATGATTTCATTATTAACTTTGAAATTTTTACAATTCGTTAGTGTGACAGAGTCATTACTATTTTTTTGCACTGTTCCAGATTCACATGAGGTTGTATAACCTTCTTGGTCTGGGTCTATAACATCATAATGGATTTCCTCTGCAATATTGGCAGTATGAATGAGTGAGTTATCCATTTCTTTGCTTAAATTTACCACAGGATAAGTGATCAAATCACTGGTTTCTGCTTTGCTATAATCGACATTGCTCTGATTTCCACCGCCATTATACGTGTCATTATCAGAGTCGGAGCCACCACATGCTGTTAAGAGTAGTGTACTGCTGCATAAAATGGCTGCGGTCGCTAAATGCTTGGTTCTGATTGGTTTATCCTTCAAGTAAGAGAATATTATTGTTGGGAAAAAATTGTTCACTTTATTATTACAAACAATTACAAACAATTACAAAAAATTCTACCTGACTAAAATATAAAGAGAAAATATAATTTTACATAATCTCCCTTATATTGTTACAAAAAATGAATGTGATCATATCGTGTTATTAGGCTGTTGGCGGTGTCAGTCCAAACTGAGCATAAGCCATATTGGTCGCAATACGCCCACGGGCTGTACGCATCACATAACCTTGCTGAATTAAATAAGGCTCAATCACATCTTCAAGTGTTCCGCTATCTTCAGCCATCGCGGCTGCTAAAGCTTCAACACCTGTTGGACGACCTTCAAAACGCTCAAGTAACATACTGAGATAACGGCGATCTAAAGTATCTAAACCATCTTTATCTACATTAAGCATGTCTAAAGCACGTTGTGCCATCTCTTGTGTCACTTCACCCGTGCCTTTCACTTGTGCATAATCTCGAACACGACGTAATAAACGATTGGCGATACGTGGCGTACCACGTGCACGTCTAGCGATTTCAGTTGAACCTTCTTTGGTAATCGGAACATCCATCAAGTTTGCCGAACGGGTGACAATATAGGTTAAGTCCTCAACTGAATAGAACTCCAGCCGTTGCACGATCCCAAAACGGTCACGTAAAGGCGAGGTGAGTAGACCTGCACGTGTTGTTGCTGCGACTAATGTAAATGGTGGTAAATCTAGTTTAATAGAGCGCGCTGCTGGACCCTCGCCAATCATAATATCCAGTTGATAATCTTCCATCGCTGGATAAAGAATTTCTTCAATGACAGGGGATAGACGATGGATTTCGTCAATAAAAAGGACATCGCCTTCTTCCAAATTGGTCAGCATCGCTGCTAAATCACCAGCACGTTCTAAAACTGGGCCAGAAGTCGATTTTAAATTACCGCCCATTTCACGGGCGATAATATTCGCCAATGTGGTTTTACCTAAACCCGGTGGACCAAAAATCAAGGTATGGTCGAGTGCTTCACCACGACCTCGTGCAGCACCAATAAAGATTTCCATTTGCTCACGTACCACTGGCTGACCAATATAGTCTTCAAGAGAGGTTGGGCGAATCGCACGATCAAAATGATCTTCTGGTTTTTCAGAACCACTGATTAAACGGTCTTGCATAATAAATTCAGTCTATCTTTATTTATTCAATGACTTAAGTGCAGCTCGGATAATATCACTGGCTTCGGTAAAATCAGCTTTAACAGCTTGAATCAATTTTTGTGCTTCAAGTGGTTTATAGCCCAGTGATTGTAAAGCGGCTTCAGCTTCGGCAACAGCAGAATTTCCAGTGAACTGTATTTGAGCGGATGCTGTATTATTTGAAACGGTAGTGGTTGAAAATGCTTTAAAACGATCACGTAGTTCAATCATTAAACGTTCAGCTGTTTTCGTACCAACTCCCGGGACTTTGACCAGTGTTTTTACATCACCATGTTCGACGGTATGGATGAGCATGTCCACGCTCAAAGTCGAAAGAATACCGAGCGCCATTTTAGGACCGACACCATTGACCTTGAGTAAAGTACGAAAAATAATTTTCTCTTGTGCATCACTAAAACCATACAGTTGCTGTGCATCTTCTCGAACCACCAAATGTGTCCATAAAGTGACTTTCTGTCCTTTTTGTAATTGGCAAAATGTCGAAAGTGGTGTGTCAATTTCATAGCCTACACCATTTACATTCAGCAATACGGTTGGGGCTTCTAAGGCAAACACCTCGCCAATTAAACATCCGATCATAAAATTCGTTTCACTGTTGTTTTGAAAATTCAAATTAAAAGATAAAGTTCTCTGTTTTAAAAGAACCCAACTTTATTGCCTTGCAACTCTTGCGCCAAGCTATAAGCCTGATGATCCGAGAACTTACTAATAATATCGAGAACTTGCATAATATTATTATAGTGGTTGTTTTGCAGATTTACGCCTGAATGTTGCAAAATCGACATCAAACGTTGCTCTTTAAAGCTTAAGGTCTTATGTGGCATGGTTAATGGAATAAATGCATCCAAAATCGTTTGTAGGCTTTGATGCGCAATAATTTCTAAACCAGATTTTTGAGGATGTTCAAAAATTCGATCCCTAGCAAGATTTTTCGCTGTTTGAATGCCTATTTCAATATCGGGTGAGCAATATTGTAAAAGACCGCCTTTAAGCTGACCCGTTAAAATTTCATAATGATGTTTAGCAAAAGCAGTAGTGACTTCATCGACAAGACGTTTCATCACACGCCCACGCAAAGCTGCGATTTTTTGCTGCCATGTGGTATGGGGTAGGTGTAATTCTTCTGGTAGACCGAAATCGGCAATTAAATTGAGAAAGATCGGCTCAACTTCTTCATAACTGAGCATATTCAGTATGATGCCATCTTCCAAATCAATAAGTGCATAACACATATCATCTGCAGCTTCTAATAAATAGGTCAGCGGATGACGACAAAAATGATATTCACCGAGTTGAATTAAGCCGAGCTGTTCAGCCAATTGTTTTAAGATTTCTTTTTCAGATTGATAGCAACCAAATTTTGCTCTTTGATGGGATGGCATATCGCCTTGTTCTTCAATGGTTTTAGATAACCATGGATATTTTAAATAAGCTCCGAGTGTGGCACAGGTCAAACGCATGCCACCATCATCAGGATGATAATCAATACGACTAAGTAGACGAAGTCCTTGTGCATTGCCTTCAAACTGACGTACATCTGCTGCTTCTTCGGGTGTTAATTGGCTGAGAAAGTCACGATGCGATGCATCATCAAACCATTCCCGAATCGCGTATTCTCCTGCATGTCCAAAGGGTGGATTCCCAATGTCATGTGCAAGGCAAGCTGCCTGAATAATTGCACCAACATCTGCTGGTGAAATCCACATGGGTAATTCATCTTTGATTTTTTCAGCAGCAAGCATGCCTAGCGAACGACCAATACAAGAAACCTCAAGCGAATGAGTCAGTCGAGTGTGAATACCATCGTGTTGAGTCAATGGGTGAACTTGAGTTTTTCTATTCAGTTGTCGAAAACTTTGGGAAAATATAATTCTATCATAATCTTTATGAAACGGGCTTCTAGCCAATTCTGTACTACTTTTTTTACTACCTAATCGAATTGCAGAGAGCAATTCCAACCAACGCATTTGTTCCATTTATCATTATTCAAACTGACTTTAAATCATCATGCCAAAAAAAAGATGAAAGCACTAGCGTAGGGCGACATAAGTTGTCTTGTAAGTGTAAAGCACTCTGATTTTTCTATTGATAGCATTGGTTTTTATACTGTAGTAATAAAGAGGGTGTGAAAATGATGGATTGGAAATGTGTACATCTGAACAAACTAAATGAATTGTTACGAATAAAGTAAAACAGATAAAGCTAAAAGAAATTAGACCATTTGAGGTAGAAAACTCTGTTTTTTAAGATGGATATGTCTAGCTGAAATGAGCCTTTCACAGTAGAATATGCGCTCTCTCATAAGTCACATTGTGGTAGGTTCGTTAGACCCGCCCGTGGAGCCAAAGTCAACATGTTTATCGTGGCCGGTGCATCAGCACATTCTTCTTTTAAGAAAGCTCAACTCTTAAACCGTTTAGCGTCAATGAGTTCTGTTCAATCTTTTGACAGCCAGTGGGTTTATTTGTTTGATCAAGCGCTCAACGAGCAGCAACATCAATCGGCATTACAACTTTTAAACGATGGTCAATCTTTCGAACTTTGCCAAGCTGCAAGTGATGAAATCCAAATTTTAGTAACTCCACGTGTTGGCACAATCTCTCCGTGGTCGTCTAAAGCAACGGATATTTTCCAAAACTGTAATACACCAGTACACCGTCTAGAACGTGGTCTTTTATTCACGTTAAAAGGTGTCACTGAAATTACGAATGAAGTTAAACAAGTACTTCATGACCGTATGACGGAAACAGTTTTTGCTCAAATTGAAGATGCAAAAGCTTTATTCTCAGAAACTGCGCCGAAGCCACTCAACTCAATTGATATTTTGAGCCAAGGTAAAGAAGCATTAGTTAAAGCGAATAATGAGTTCGGCTTTGCTTTATCTGAGCAAGAAATTGATTACTTAACCGAAGCATTTACTAAGCTGGGTCGTAATCCAAATGACATCGAGTTAATGATGTTTGCTCAGGCGAACTCTGAACACTGTCGTCATAAAATCTTTGGTTCTGAATGGACAATTGATGGTGAAAAACAACCATTATCATTGTTCCAAATGATTAAGAATACCTATAAAGAATCTCCAACAGATGTATTGTCGGCGTATAAAGACAATGCCTCTGTGATCGTGGGTTATGACACGATGCGCTTTTATCCAAAAGCGGATGAAAATGGTCACTTTGTTTATAAATATAAGAGCCAAGCTGCTCATATTTTAATGAAGGTTGAAACGCATAACCACCCAACAGCAATTTCTCCATTTGCTGGCGCTGCAACTGGTTCAGGCGGTGAAATCCGTGATGAAGGTGCAACAGGTCGTGGCGGTAAACCAAAAGCAGGTTTAACAGGCTTTACGGTTTCTAACTTGAATATCCCTGGTTTCGAACAGCCTTGGGAAGAAAACTACGGTAAGCCTTCACGTATGGCATCGCCATTACAAATCATGATTGAAGGTCCATTGGGTGGTGCGGCGTTTAACAACGAGTTTGGTCGTCCTGCATTGAATGGTTATTTCCGTACCTTCGAACAGAATGTGAATGGTGAGGTTAAAGGCTTCCATAAACCAATTATGATCGCTGGTGGTTATGGTAACATTCGTCCTGACCACGTTGAAAAAGATGCGATTCAACCAGGTGACTTGCTCATTGTATTGGGTGGTCCTGCCATGTTAATCGGTCTTGGTGGTGGTGCTGCATCATCTGTAGACAGCGGTACCATGGGTGAGAGCTTAGACTTTGCTTCAGTACAACGTGAAAACCCAGAAATGGAACGCCGTTGCCAAGAAGTCATTGATACATGCTGGCGCTTAGAAGACTTTAACCCAATCGTGTCTGTACATGACGTGGGTGCTGGTGGTCTATCAAATGCGATGCCTGAACTAGTGAATGATCACGAGTTAGGTGCTGTATTGAACCTTCGTAAGATTCCATCTTTAGAGCCAGGCATGAGCCCGATGGAAATCTGGTCAAATGAAGCGCAAGAACGTTATGTGTTAGCGATTCGTCCAGAATCTTTAGAACAGTTTGAAGAAATTTGTGCTCGTGAGCGTTGTCCGTTTGCAGTACTTGGTGAAGCGACTGAAGCACGTCATTTGACGGTTGAAGATCCATTATTTGAAAACAATGCAGTCGACATCCCAATGCAAGTCATGTTGGGTGGTACACCACGTATGCAACGTTCATATGAAACGATTGAACGTAAAGGTAACGACTTTGATGCATCAAAAGTTGATTTGAAAGATGCGATTTTCCGCGTATTGAAAAATCCAACTGTTGCATCTAAATCATTCTTGATCACCATTGGTGACCGTTCGATTACGGGTATGGTTGCACGTGACCAGATGGTGGGTCGCTGGCAGGTTCCTGTTGCAGATGCAGCAGTAACCACCACTAGCTTGCAAGGCTTTACTGGTGAAGCAATGGCAATGGGCGAACGTCCACCTGTGGCATTGTTAAATCCAGCAGCATCGGCTCGTTTAGCGGTTGCGGAAGCGATTACCAACATTGCTTGTGCCAACATCGAACAAATTAGCGATATCAAGCTTTCTGCAAACTGGATGGCAGCAGCAGGTCAAAAAGGTGAAGACCAAGCCTTGTTTGAAGGTGTGAAAGCGATTGGTATGGAAATGTGTCCTGCATTGGGTATCGCTATTCCTGTCGGTAAAGACTCACTTTCAATGCGTACCACTTGGAATGATGGTGAAGATAAAGCCGTAACTTCTCCAATGACAGGCGTAATCACTGCGTTTGCACCTGTTTTAGATGTACGTAAAACATTAACACCTGAACTGAAGAACTTAGCAGACTCAGTACTTGTACGTATCGATTTATCTAAAGGTCAATTCCGTTTAGGTGGTTCGATCCTTTCGCAAGTATATAAAGCAATCGGTTCTGTTACCCCTGATGTTGATAGTTTTGATGACTTCAAAGCATTCTTTGCCTTGATTCAAGACTGGAACAATCGTGGTGTGATCAAAGCTTACCATGACATCGGTGATGGTGGTCTATTGGCAACTGTTGCTGAAATGATGTTCGCATCGCGTTTAGGTGTTGCTCTAGAAAATCAATCAACTGAAAGCTTATTTGCTGAGGAAATTGGTGCAGTACTTCAAATTACGGGTGCTGATTGGGCGCAGTTAGAAGTTGAAGTTGCAGCATCTAGCTTGAAAGATACAATTGCTGTTGTTGGTCGTGTGAATACAACTGATCAATTGGTTGTAAATGGTTTAACGCTTGAGCGTGCTGAATTACAACAAGCTTGGGCTGAAGTGTCACATCAGATCCAACGTTTACGTGACAACGTTGAAACAGCTGATCAAGAATTTGCTTTAATTGCAGATAAGAACCACAAAGGTTTAATTGCACAACCAACATATGACTTAAATGAGCCAGTTGAAGCGCCGTTTATCAATACACGTCGTCCAAATATGGCAATTTTGCGTGAGCAAGGTGTAAATGGTCATGTGGAAATGGCGGCAGCCTTTGACAAAGTAGGCTTCAATACTATCGACGTACACATGAGTGATTTACTTGCAGGCCGTGTGAGCTTAAGCGACTTTGAAGGTTTAGTGGCATGTGGCGGCTTCTCATACGGTGACGTGATGGGTGCTGGTGGTGGCTGGGCGAAATCAGTATTGTTCAATGCGAAACTACGTGATCAGTTTGAGCAGTTCTTCCATCGTGAGAGCACTTTCAGCTTAGGTGTATGTAACGGCTGTCAAATGATGTCACAACTTGCTCCGCTGATTCCTGGTGCAGAGCATTGGGGACGTTTCCACCGTAACATGTCAGAAGTATTTGAAGCGCGTGCAGTGAATGTTCGTGTAGAGAAATCTGTTTCTGTGTTGCTTGAAGATATGCAAGGTTCGATTTTACCAATCGCAGTTGCGCATGGTGAAGGTCGTTTAGTTGCGACAGAACAACAACTTGCCGCTTTAAATGCAGAGAACCAAGTCATCTTGCGTTATGTAGATAGCTTGGGTAATCCAACTCAGCACTATCCATTGAACCCGAATGGTTCACCTGAAGCGATTACAGGACAAACTTCTAAAGATGGTCGCGCAACAGTAATGATGCCACACCCAGAGCGTAACTTCCGTGCTTTACAACATTCTTGGAAGCCTGAAGATTGGGCTGAAGATGGTGCTTGGTTGCGTATGTTCCGCAACGCACGTAAGTTCATTGGTTAATATGTAATAAAAAATAAGCCACCGTAAGGTGGCTTATTTTATTCTTGGATTCAATATAAAATAACGATGAATGAGCAAGAACAATGAAATCAAAAAGAATATGCTAAAACTTATTTATTATGTACCTGAATCACACCTTGCAACCACAAAACTTGCTATTTTTGAAGCAGGAGCAGGTGGTATTGGCAATTATGAGCATTGTGCTTGGCAAGTGAAAGGAATAGGGCAATTTAAACCTATTAAAGGTGCAAATCCATTTTTAGGGCAGCTGGATGAGCTGGAACAGCTTGAAGAGTGGCGTGTAGAAACCATTGTGCCTGAAGATAAAGCCAGTGTTGTGGCAAAGTTATTAAAGGCAAGCCATCCTTATGAAGAGCCTGCCTTTGAGTTTATTCAAATATTAGATATTGAATAATTATACTTTTTGAATAAATAAATCACGATCAAAACGATACTGCGGGAAGAACACACCATCTGTAGCCCGTTCACCTGCACCAATCACCATGACAGGATGCTGTTGATCATTTAATTTTAAAATTTTACGAACTAAAGGCTCATCAAAGCCTTCCATCATACAACTGTCAAAACCATAGGCACGTAAAGCCAATACCAAATTTTCACATGCTAAAGCAGTGGTTTTAGTTGCCCATAATTTAGCATCGGCAGGGTTAAATGCAGTCACAGGAAGTTGTTTATCAAGTGTGCGGGCTACTTTAAATGCAACTTTTTTGAAGTTACCTAATGCATTGAAATAACCTGTTTTATAGTTGTAGGGGATAAAACGGTAATATTTTTGTACCATTGCAGGGGCTTCAGGAAATGGAAATTCGCTAATATTTCGTTTTGCCATTTCATCAACACGATCTGTACGCGCCACGCATACGATCAATTCTGATGCAGTTTTAGCAGCAAGCTGTCCTAAGCATGCTTTAACCAGTTGCTTTTTCTTACTTGGATTTTGCACCACATAGAATGTCCACGGCTGTAAGTTTGATGAGTTGGGTGCAAGCAGTGCCAAATCTAAACATTCATCTAAAATCTCACTTGGAATCGGTTTATCCGTGAACTTACGTACTGAACGACGGCTTTCAATGACTTTACGGAAATTGGCAACATCAATATCTTGAGGGGCAGGTTCGTAGTAGCGTTTTTTTTCGGTTTGATTTTGTTCAGACATGAGAATAAATGTTCCTATAAGTTTGTTGTTAATATTGGGACGTTAAATAAAAAAACCACCCAGTCTTGACTAAATGGTTTGTATAAAAACAGTGAAATGTATTAATTGAACTGTGAGAAGTCAGGCTTACGTTTTTGCATAAATGCTTGTACAGCTTCCATCATTTCAGGTGAGCGTACACGCTGCATAAAGATTTCAGCTTCTTCGTCGACGCAAGCAATAATTTCAGCTAAGTCTTTTTTCATTAGCGCTTTACTTTGTTTTAGAGATGCTAAAGGTAATGCTGCTAAATGTTGAGCGGTTTGTTGAGCGGTTGCATAGGCATCTTCAACAACGTCATTTACAAGATTTGCTTTTACTGCTGTTGCTGCATCAAACTTCTTCGCTGTGAATAATAATTCAGCCGCTTTCTGATAGCCTGCTTGTTTGACCAATAAACGGCTCGCAGCACCTTCAGGAGAAAGGCCTAAACTTACGAATGGAATTTGGAATAGGGCAGTATTGTCTGCAAATACGATGTCAGCATGTAATAAGATTGTTACACCAATACCAATTGCAACACCTTTCACTGCGATAATAAGTGGCTTAGAAAAACGAGCCGCAGCTTTTAATAATACAAATGGAGGTTGATCACCCGCTTTGCCTTCATATGGCTTTTGCATAAAGCCCATGAAGTCTTTCATATCATTACCCGCAGTAAAATCTTGTTCTGCACCACGGAAAATCACAACACGTACATCTTTATTTGTATCAGCTTCATCTAATGCTTTTGCAATCCAAAGATAAAGTTCACCGTAAAGTGCATTTTTGGCTTCTGAACGGTTAATGGCTAAGGTGAGTACGCCATCTTCTAAATTTGCTTGCAAATGTTGATGAGGTTGTTGAATACAGCTAAGTGTCATCGTACTATCCTTGCTTTAATCCAGATTGATTTTTAAAGTGCTCTCATTATGTCGCATATTTGCGTTACATAGTGCAACTGATGAGTTCACAAAAAGTGAAATTACGCCTATGTACACATTTGACTATCTTGTTTTTATTGGACGCTTTCAGCCTTTTCATTTAGCACATCTACAAACCATTGAAATTGCGTTACAGCAAAGTCAGAACGTGATATTGGCATTGGGTTCAGCGCAAGCGGAACGGAATATCAAAAATCCATTTTTAGCCCATGAACGTGAGCAAATGATTCTGTCTAATTTTTCAGAAGATGAGCAGAAACGGATTCATTTCGTGCATGTGGTTGATGTGTATAACGATGAAAAATGGGTCAAACAAGTCAAAACATTGGTCAATCAAGTGGTTCAGCCAAATGCAAAAGTAGGTTTGATTGGTCACTTCAAAGATGAATCTTCGTATTATTTAGCTTTATTTCCAGAATGGCAGATGGTTGAGTTGGATAGTTTAAAAGATTCTATTTCAGCCACGCCTATGCGAGAAGCCTATTATCGAGGTGAGATTCAAACTAAATTTTTCCCTAAAGGCACGATTGAATTTCTGACTGAATTTAAAAATACAAAAGTCTATGCGGAATTGCAGCGTAAATATCTTGCGGGTGATAAAAGTAATTTGGATGAATGTTTTTAAGATTTTAGTTCTTTAAGCAGAAAATCGATGAAAACACGAATATGGAAAGATTCGTATTTTTTTGATGGATAAACTAGGGTCTGTTGACATTTGCTGTATAAAAAATAGCGAGTAAGTAAAATTTAATCGTCAAACTAAATTCACTACTCGCTATGCCTCGTACAATGCCGAATGATCAACACGGGTCAAAGTTAGAATCTTGCGGAGCGATGCTCCTCATGCGTAATTTTGATATTTATCTCAAAGGAAATCTTAGCAATTTTATTGAAGCCATACTTTATCGAATTAGAACAGGTTGCCCATGGCGAGACTTACCACCAGATTTTGGTAATTCAAATTCGATATTCAAAAAATATAGTCGTTGGTTTAAACACAATAAGCTGATGAAAATATTTAAATTAATCAGTAAACATACAGATAAAGAGTGGATTTTTATTGATGGCTCTCATATCAGAGCACATCAACACTCTGCTGGGTTAAAAGATCAATCTATATCAAAAAGCATTGCTGGGAATAGTTCAAAAATACATTTAGCCGTTGATTCTCATGGTAATCCAATTGAAATTATCATCACGAATGGAACAATACATGATGTTAAAGTTGCGCCTGAGCTAGTTGAAAAATTAGATTTGGAAGAAACTGATGTCTTATGTGCAGATAAGGGTTATGATTCTGAACCACTACGAGAGCAAATCAGCGCGACGAATACAAAAACCAATATCCCCCTAAAGCCAAATACTCAGTCCAACAATAATCATATCGATTGGAATCTATATAAAATTAGACACTTAGTGGAAAATACTTTTGCAAGATTGAAGCAATTTAGAGGAATAGCAACTCGATATGACAAGCTAAAACCTAATTATGAAAATGCGCTTGCTTTAGCTTGCATATACATCTGGTTGCCATTATGAAATGTCAACAGACCCTAATCTTTTTATCATACGCTAAGGTATAGGCAGCGGGCAATTTACCCATAACAAAAAAGCGAGTACACAACTCGCTTTTTTACTCAACATTATGAAGTGCCTTGCAATGCTTTTAGATCTTCCAATACTTGTTCAGCATGACCAGCAGCTTTAACTTTGCGATAGCTTTTCACTAACTGTTTGTTGTGAAAAATAAAAGTTGAACGCTCAATGCCCATGACTTGTTTGCCATACATATTTTTTTCTTTGATGACATCAAAATGTTTGCATAACACTTCTTCTTTATCACTAATTAAATCAATTGTGAGCGCTTGTTTTTCCGTGAAATTTTGATGTGCTTTAACAGAATCTCTAGAGACTCCAAAAATTTGACAATTTAATCCTTCAAATTGATCTTTTAAACACGAAAATCCAATGGCTTGAGTCGTACAACCTGGGGTTGAATCTTTAGGGTAGAAATAAATGACAAGCCATTCGCTGCCTAACTCAGCAAGATTGACTTCACCTTGTGTAGTTGAAAAAGTATGATTCGGTAATTCAATATTTTCAGACATTTTTATTCCTTCTATAAAGCTTAGGACTTACGCATAAAAGTAAAAAAATAATGCACTATAGCCCAGAAAAT
>CAZKJI010000060.1:0-12686 GCA_964553005.1 uncultured Acinetobacter sp.
CTTTGGGCGCTCAGGTGGTGATCACTGGCCGCAAAATTGAAAAGTTAGAAAAAGTTAGCCATGAAATTTTAGAAGATGGTGGCAAAATCCATTTTATCGTCTGTGATAACCGTGATGAAGAACAAGTCAAAAACATGATTGCGGAAGTCATTGAAAAATTTGGCAAGCTAGATGGTTTGGTCAATAACGCAGGTGGGCAATTTCCATCTGCACTTGAAAGTATTTCTGCCAATGGCTTTGATGCGGTAGTACGTAATAACTTGCATTCAACTTTTTACCTGATGCGTGAAGCCTATAACCAATGGATGGCAAAACACGGCGGTAGCATTGTCAATATGGCTGCTGATATGTGGGGCGGTATGCCAGGAATGGGGCATTCTGGTGCAGCACGTTCAGGTGTGGATAATCTGACCAAAACTGCTTCAGTCGAGTGGGGACGTTCAGGCGTTCGGGTTAATTGTGTCGCGCCGGGTTGGATTATTTCTTCTGGTATGGATAACTACAGTGGTGACTTTGCCAAATTTATTATTCCAAGTTTGGCAGGTAATGTGCCCTTAAAACGAATGGGTACTGAGTCGGAAATTTCTTCAGCGATTTGTTATTTACTCTCTGATGCTGCTGCATTTGTTTCAGGTGTGACCTTAAGAGTTGATGGTGCAGCTTCACAAGGAACACGGATGTATCCGTTAGCAGATGCAACCAATAGCCAGTCTTTTAATGGCTTCCATCGTGCATTTATTCCTGATGTACTCAAAGATCAGATTGAAAAAGCAGAACAACAATCTGCCCAAGCGCAAGATGCAAACAAGGATTAAACCATGACGATTCTTCAATCTGAAATTGTAGTTGGTAGTGAACAATACCAACAAAACAGAGATGCTCTATTAAACCAAATTGCAGAAGTGCGTGCCGTACAGCAAAAAGGTATTGATAAGTCTTATGCAGCAAAACCGAAGTTTGATAAGAAAGGCAAAATTCTTCCACACGAACGTGTACGTTTACTTCTCGATGCTGATTCACCTTTTGTGGAGTTATGCGGTCTCGTTGGCTACAACATGCATGATGATAAAGATGGCTCTGAAGCGGGTGGGGGTATTATTGCAGGAATTGGTTTTGTCAGTGGCGTTCGTGCTTTGGTCACTGCCAGTAATAGCGCAATCAAAGGCGGCACCATGTCACCGATGGGTGTACAAAAAACCTTACGTTTGCAAAAGATTGCGCTTGAACAAAAATTACCGATTGTGACATTGACCGAAAGTGGCGGCGCAAATTTAAATTATGCAGCCGAAGTATTTACTTATGGCGGTATGACTTTTGCCAATCAGGCACGAATGTCTGCGGCAGGGATTCCACAAATATCGGTGGTACATGGCAATGCCACCGCAGGTGGTGCGTATCAACCAGGTCTATCTGACTATGTGATTGCCGTGCGTAAGCAAACAGAAATGTTATTGGCTGGTCCCCCATTATTGTTAGCAGCAACAGGTGAAGTGGCAACGGCTGAGGAACTCGGTGGTGCTGAAATGCATACTCAGGTTTCTGGTGTAGCTGAATATTTAGCTGAAAATGATGCTGATGGCATTCGTATTGCTCGTGAAATTTTTGAGCATTTGAACTGGAAAGAACAAACCAAAAGTCTCGATCAGGATTATAAAGAACCTCGTTACTCAGCCGAGGAATTGTTAGGCATTATTCCGCAAGATCCGAAGCAACCTTTGGATATGAAAGAAATCGTGGCGCGGATTATTGATGATTCAGACTTTTTAGAATTTAAACAAGAATATGATGCGCTTACTGTTTGCGGTTGGGCAAAAATGGGTGGGGTACATATTGGAATTATCACCAATAATGGCCCCATCACACCACAAGGTGCAGTGAAAGCCGCACAGTTTATTCATCTTTGTGAACAAACCCAACGACCACTTTTATTCTTGCATAACACCACGGGTTTTATGGTCGGAACGGATGCTGAACAAAACGGCATTATCAAACATGGTTCTAAGCTGATCCAAGCGGTTGCCAACGCGACTGTACCCAAAATCTCGATCATTGTTGCTGGTTCTTATGGAGCAGGTAACTATGCCATGTGTGGACGTAGTTTATCGCCAAACTTTATTTTTGCATGGCCAAATTCACATGTGGCGGTGATGGGTTCAGCTCAGGCTGGAAAAGTGTTGCGTATCGTGGCTGAAGGGAAGCAAAAAGCTTCAGGTATGGAGCCGAATCCACAGATGTTGGATTTTCTAGAACAAAGTACGTCGATGAAATTGGAACAGCAATCGACCGCTTTATTTAATACAGCGATGTTACATGATGACGGCATTATCGATCCTAGAGATACACGTAAAGTATTGATCTTCTTGCTACAGACCATTTATGAAGCACAGCAACGCGAGTTAAATCCAACGCGTTTTGGTGTGTCTAGATTTTAATTTTTAATACCCGCATCCTAGCCTTCTCCCTGAGGGAGAGGGGAAAAACAATTTTTAAGGAAAAAAATAATGAAATTTACCGCAGAGCATGAAGCATTACGCCGTACCGCACGTCAGTTTGTAGAAAACGAACTTAATCCGTTTATTCCAGAATGGGAAGCAGCGGGACGTTTTCCGATCCATGACGTCTTTAAGAAAATGGCAGATTTAGGCTTGCTAGGTATTTGTAAGCCCGAAGAAAACGGCGGCTTGGGTTTAGATTATTCGTATAACCTTGTGGTGGCAGAAGAATTAGGACGTGCAGCATGTGGTGGTGTGCCTCTAGCGATTGGTGTACAAACTGATATGGCAACACCCGCACTTGCTCGTTTTGGTAGTAAAGAACTGAGAGAAGAGTTTCTGAATCCTGCGATTCGTGGTGAATATGTGGCATCAATTGCAGTTTCAGAAGTGCATGCAGGTTCAGATGTTGCAGCGGTTAAAACCACCGCAAAAAAAGATGGTGATGATTATGTGATTAATGGCAGCAAAATGTGGATTACTAATTCACTGCAAGCAGACTTCTTCTGCTTACTTGCCAATACTTCTGACGACAAACCGCATGTTAATAAATCAATGATTATTGTTCCTGCGAACACTGCAGGCATTAGTTTCTCAGAACCACTGAATAAGCTAGGAATGCGCTCCACCACAACGGCTCAAGTTTATTTCGATAACGTTCGTGTACCACAGCGCAATCTGGTGGGTGCTGAGGGTATGGGCTTCATGATGCAGATGATGCAGTTTCAGGAAGAACGTATGTGGGCATGTGCAAATGCTGTCGGTGGTTTGGAAAATGTGATTCAACAAACCATTGATTATACGAAAGAACGGACGACATTTGGTCAGCCACTCATCAATAATCAATATGTACATTTCCGTTTTGCTGAATTGATGACTGAAGTTGAAGCGCTAAAAGCACTTACTTATCAAGCTTGTGAACAACACATTGCTGGTGAAAATGTCACCATGATGGCTTCGATGGCAAAGCTCAAAGCAGGGCGCTTAACTCGAGAAGTGGCGGATAGCTGCCTACAATATTGGGGTGGAAATGGCTTTATGTGGGAGAACCCTGCATCACAGTTGTATCGTGATGGACGTTTAGGTTCCATTGGTGGTGGTGCAGATGAAATCATGCTCGGAATTATCTGTAAATTGATGGATATCTTGCCGAAGAAGCAGAAAGGGTGATCTAAAGTTAATTTATATTTTAGCTATGTCTAAATCTTCCCTGAGATGCGGCTTAAGCATCGTGGTAGGGAGGATTTAGAAAGGTAAAATTAAAAATGCTGAAAGATTGGTATACCTCAAGGGGCTAAAGTGTGGTTTTGCATTATCCCGATAATAAAACGAAATATTTTACCTATAACAATAGTTTTAAAATCTTTATAAAAACATCAATATTTATTTGATATCAATTATTTAATTTTTTAAATTCATCGCAATTTTTTCCCTCCGGATTGTCATGTTCAGGGTATTGACTTATGATGTTTGTGAGGACCTGCCAAAATAGTATGTTATACAAATACCCAGAATATTTAAAAAAATATTGGCCTTTTGTCGTGTGCAAGATACAAAACATGGAACAAAGATATGCAAAGGATAATGCAGCGGCTCCAACATAAATGGCGTATTCGCATGGTGATGACCATAATGATGATCATTGCCATCACATTGACATCCGTCACTTTTACAACAGTTAACTGGTTTGAGGCAAAGACTTTGCTTCTGGATGCCGCAACTAGCAAGGCGGAAATGACCAGTCAAATCACGGAACAAAAAGTACAACAAATTATTGATCCTGCTGAAGCACTGCTGCGCGTTCTGGCCTTTGATCCTGTGGTTGAAGCCAGCACATTGCCCCAGCGGTTGCAACGCCTAGAGGCCTTTACTACCAATTTGTATGCCAATCCATTATTAACGGCTGTGTATATTGGCTATGATAATGGTGATTATTTTCTGGTGAGTCCATTAACCAAGGCGACATTACGTCAGAGCTATCGCGCACCAGAACAGGCAAAATACGTGGTTCGCACATTGTTGGGACAGGTAGCAGAAAAGCGTACACACCAACTTTTATTCTATGATCAGCAGCTCAACCTGATTGAGCAACGTATAGATCCAGACTATGTGTATGATCCTCGGCAACGTCCCTGGTATAACAATGCGCTTGCCACCACAGATGTTGCCATTTCAAAACCCTATATTTATGCAGATACACCTTTGATGGGTGTAACACTTTCCATGCGCAGTAGTAATCCACATGCGATTGTTGCGATGGATTTACCCTTAAATGGAATTAAGGATGCACTGCAACAATTGAGTATTACCCCCCATAGTCAAATTGCATTGGTGGATAGTCAGGGTGGAGTGATTGGGGTCAATATGGGTTCAGCTATTGATCAAGCCACATCCAACACACAAGCCCCTGCACTGCAACATTTGGAAAACACAGCTTTATTACAGTTGTGGCAGTTACCATCACAAACTCAGGTGATGACCTATCAGGCTGATGATCAACAATGGTTTGGGCGAAAGATTGAACTTGCCCAATATCGTGAACTGGGGCTACAGCTATTGGTTGCCATTCCAAGTCAAGAGCTACTCAAGGATTTGCCTGTTTATCGCCGCCAGATGATTGGGATTGCGATTGTTTTGGGGATGCTGCTTCTTGCTTTGGGGGCATGGCTTGGTCATCGTATTGGCCAGATTATTGAACAGCATATTCGTCGTGTTCGGCAGATGTCACATTTTGATTTTAGTCGTCCTAGCCCTGAGTTTAGTTTGTTGTATGAAGCCTATCAACTGACGGATGTTACGGATGATGTGAGCCGTACCATGGAAGCATTGTTAAAAATCAGTCAGGTACTGCAAGCTGAACCGCAGATTGATACCATGCTGAATAAAGTGCTTCGGTTGTTTGTAGAGGCCGCTCGTTGTGATAGTGGCGCAGTGTATCTTTACCAGTCAAAAGATAACAGTTGGCAAAAAAATGCCGCCTATGGACGACAAGATCAGGTGGATGCCGTTGCGGCACAATTGGGTAACATTGAGAATCAGCAGCCCAACCGCCATGCCCTGTGTCAGGCCTTTGCCATACGCGGGCGTGATGGACACATTTTGGGTTATGTGATTTTAGAGCATAAAGGTGATCATGAACATACGTCACAAAACTTCCTGATTTTTAGTGAACGGTTAACTGGAATGTTGGCAATTCCAATTGAAACCAGGCAATTGATTGAATCACAGAAAGCGCTTCTGGAGGCTTTCATTCTGGTTCTTGCCGATGCGATTGATACTAAGAGTGCCCATACAGGAGGCCATTGTCGTCGTGTGCCCAAACTGGCAATGATGATTGTGGATCACTTGTCAGCAGAAACACAAGGGCAATATGCTGATTTCCATTGCAATGCGGATGATCGTGAGGCTTTCCGTCTGGCAGCATGGCTACATGACTGTGGTAAGATTACCACGCCTGAACATATTATTGACAAAGCCACCAAACTGGAAACCTTGTACAACCGTATCCATGAAATCCGTACCCGTTTTGAAGTGTTATATCGGGATGCCGAGATAGCGTGTCTAAAGGCTCAACTGACAGGAACAGAACAGGCATGTGCAGAAGCTCAGCGTGATGCACAGTATGCGCAACTACAGGAGGATTTTGCCTTTATTGCCAAATGCAATATTGGAGGGGAATTTTTAAGTGATGAGACGATTTTACGTTTAGAACAGATCGGGCAGCGAACATGGTTACGTCATTTTGATAACCGTCTTGGGCTATCGCTACTGGAACAGTCACTTTATCATCATCCTGCGCCGCCACTCCCCGTACAGGAGCGACTATTGGCAGATAAACCTGAGCATATCGTTGCATGGGATGAAAATTATAAACCCCATGTAGAGCGGGATGATCCATTAAACATGCATGGTTTTGACATGCAACTTCCACATTACCAAAGAAATACTGGGGAAATTTATAATCTCAGTATTCGCCGAGGGACACTGACCAACGAAGATCGTTTTGCGATTAACAATCATATCGTCCAGACCCTGATTATGCTGACCAAATTACCTTGGCCCAAGCATTTGCAGCGTATTCCCGACCTTGCCACTAACCATCATGAACGTATGGATGGACAGGGTTATCCAAGACGCTTACAAGCGGCACAAATGTCTGTTGAGGAGCGTGTTCTGGCATTGGCCGATGTTTTTGAGGCGCTCACTGCCGCGGATCGTCCTTACAAATCTGCCAAAACCATTTCTGAGTCGCTGATGATCATGGCAAAAATGTGTCAGGAAAATCATCTTGACCGTACACTGTTTATCTATTTTGTCCAAAGTCGTTTATGGCTGGATTATGCCCAACAGTTTATTCCACCTCATCAAATTGATGAGGTAGATATAGACGCTGTGGTGCGTACCGCCAAAGCTAATCACGCATGATAATGCTTATTTTACAAACCAAGCACTTGCTTGGTTTGTAAAGTGGGGATATATTGTGAAGCATGGCTGGGTTGTGTGAGGGGCTGAGGTCATGGTCATCTGGGTTATAACAATGTCATATGTTGGGCAAGGATCTTTGATCCAGGTGATGCTGCCCCTGTGATCATGTGGTTGCGTATGATGTTGATCCTGTATAGCTAACCTGTGATTAAGAATGAAAAATTAGGAATAAAATGAGTAATCTGGATACTTTACAAGTGGATGACAGCATCCAGCTTGAACGACAAGGCAGTATTTTAACGCTATGGCTGAACCGACCTGAAAGCCGTAATGCCATGAGTCTCAACATGGTCAATGCCATTCAGCAGGTCTTTGCTCATATTGCCGAAGATAGCTCGATTCGTGCCGTAATCCTGCGTGGAAAAGGCGGGCATTTCTGTGCAGGTGGTGATATTAAAGATATGGCAGCTTTGCGTGTTGAAGCGGCGAATGTGGGCAGTTTACAGCCTTATGTTGATTTTAACCGCCGTTTTGGTGCCATGATTGAACAAGTTGATCAAGCTCCTCAAACGGTTGTTGAAATTTTAGAAGGGGCAGTGCTCGGCGGTGGCTTTGGTTTAGCATGTGTCTCTGATATAGCGATTAGTCGTGATAATGCTCAGTTTGGCTTACCTGAAACAGGGCTTGGGGTATTACCTGCACAAATTGCACCGTTCGTAGTGAAACGGATTGGGTTGACCCAAGCGCGTCGTTTGGCATTGTTGGGCTTACGTTTTAATGGTGAGACTGCGCAGAAGTTAGGTGTGATACATGAGGTTGTGCGTGATGATATTGAGCTTGAGCAATTGCTTGCTGATACCATTCAACAGATCAAACGTGCTGCGCCGTTGGCATCCCGTACTACCAAAGCCTTATTGCATCGAACTTTAAATGAGCCTCTAGATTCTTTACTGGATGCTGCTGCACAGCAGTTTGCTCAAGCCGTTGGTGGGGCAGAGGGGCAGGAAGGCACGATGGCCTTTATTCAAAAACGTTTGCCAAATTGGACTGAGCAATGATGAAATTTTCAAAAGTTTTAGTCGCAAATCGTGGTGAAATCGCAGTTCGTGTGATGCAAACGGCCAAAGCAATGGGCTATCAGACCGTTGCTGTGTATTCAGATGCAGATGAAAATGCACGCCATGTTCAAGTTGCCGATGAGGCGGTTTA
Organism: uncultured Acinetobacter sp.; assembly: GCA_964553005.1. GTDB lineage: Bacteria > Pseudomonadota > Gammaproteobacteria > Pseudomonadales > Moraxellaceae > Acinetobacter. The sequence continues at coordinate 8,127 of CAZKJI010000060.1, forward strand.
TATCGGGCCATCTAAAGTTTCAGAATCTTATTTGTCGATCACCAATATCATTGAAGCCTGCAAAAAGACAGGCGCAGATGCGGTCCATCCTGGTTATGGTTTCTTGTCTGAAAATACCGATTTTGCCCAAGCTTGTAGCGACAACGGTATCACCTTTATTGGGCCAAACGCCGCTGCGATTCATTTAATGGGCAGTAAGCGTTTATCTAAAATTGCCATGATTGATGCAGGTGTACCGTGTGTACCTGGTTATGAGGGTGATCAGCAAGAGATTGAATACTTGGCTGAGCAAGCGGAAAAAATTGGTTTTCCATTGATGGTCAAAGCATCTGCTGGTGGTGGTGGGCGTGGTATGCGTTTGGTACACCAGTCGGCTGATTTGTTGGAAGCCTTAAAAACCGCACGTTCAGAGGCCGAAAATGCCTTTGGTTCAGGTGAATTAATTATTGAAAAAGCGGTGATCGCACCTCGTCATGTGGAAATCCAAGTGTTTGGTGATACACATGGCAATTATGTATACCTGTTTGAACGAGATTGTTCGATTCAACGCCGCCATCAAAAAGTGGTGGAAGAAGCCCCTTGTCCAGTGATGACATCTGAGTTACGCCAAAAAATGGGAGAAGCTGCGGTGGCGGCAGCAAAATCCTGTGATTATATCGGTGCAGGTACGGTTGAATTTTTACTGGATCAGTCTGGCGAATTTTATTTCCTTGAAATGAATACTCGTTTACAAGTTGAGCATCCTGTGACAGAAATGATTACGGGACTAGATTTGGTCGAGTGGCAACTGCGTATCGCCAATGGTGAAACTTTACCCTTGCAGCAGCATGAACTTAGTTTAAGTGGACATGCGATCGAAGTACGCTTATATGCCGAAGATCCACGTCAGGATTTCTTACCACAAACAGGCAAAGTATTACGTTGGCAGCCTGCGGCGTTGCCTAATGTCCGTATTGATCATGGCATGTTAGAGGCGGGTGAAATTAGCCCATTCTATGATCCGATGGTGGCGAAGGTGATTGCCTATGGTAAAACCCGTGAAGATGCTATTCGCTTATTAGCGCGTGCAGTAGATGATTGTGTATTGCTTGGTGTAAATAGCAATAAACAATTTTTGGTAAATTTATTGCGTCATCCGATTATTGTGGCGGGTGATACCAATACTGCATTTATCCAGCAGCATTTTCAGGATGATGTTAGCCTACATCAAGAAGTTCCAACCCTCGAAAGTTTAGCGATTGCAGCAACACTATTTGCGCAACACAAGGCTTCAAAAACGGCATGGCAAACAGGTATTGCAACGCCGCTACCATTAAAGTTGAAATGTGCAGATCAACAACTGTCACTACAAGTCGAGATGGATCAACAGCAAGTTACCGTGCGATTATGTGATCAGCAAAGTACGGTGGATGTGGTTGAGATAAGTGATACTCAGATCATCTATAAGGTTGATGGCGTGCGTCGAAAGTTGAGTTATGTACTTGATCAAAATCAACTCTATTTAGATACAGCAAATGGTAATTTAGTGATTGAAAATATCACCTATGCCGCACCTGAAGCTGCTGAAGTGGTAGGGGATGGTAAAATCCGTGCGCCGATGGATGGTGCGATTGTGAATCTGTTGGTTAATGCTGGAGACACGGTTGTTAAGGGACAAACCTTATTGATTCTGGAGGCGATGAAAATTCAACAACAAATCAAGTCGGATGTTGACGGCGTGGTAGATGAGTTGATTGGTCAAATTGGACAACAAGTGAAAAAACGACAATTATTATTAAATGTCGCAATTGCATAAAATGTGTAAATTAAAAAGCTAGGTTCCACGCCTAGCTTTTTAATAGCTTTTCAACCGTGATCAGTGAGTGTGTTGAATTTCCTTTCGGATTAATCAATGAGTTAAGGATTATGTTTGATCAGCGGCTACAATCGCTGCACTAGCCTGTTTTAAGCTATAAAGCAACTGTCCGAGTAGAACATCCTTATTACTGAGTGTCACCATCACCATCGGATGGTGTGGTGCAGGAATCGAAGTTAGGATTGCTTTACCATTTTCAGCATCCAGGGTGATACTCTGACATCCAGTTAAATGAATTTCATTTAAAAATGCACTGACCATTGCTAAAATTGAACTACTTACAGCAGCTAACTTGGTGCTGTTATAAGGATTCTTCTTATAAACGGAAGCCAGTTCAAATCCATCTGTTGAACAAAGCATGATGTAATCAATACCCCGAATGTTCATTAAAATATCATTGGCCTGAGCTTTCGCCATTTGAATAAGTTCTTTGGGTGCTGTACGTTGCTGGCTCGGAATACTGAACATAATTCTTCTCTTTATAAAGTGATTAATTTGTTGCTCTTAAATTGACTTCTAATGCCGCGATGAGTGATTCAATCATGAGCAGAACATGCTCCTGTTTACGCGCATCAATAAAAAACAGGGGATATTGATAATCATTCTGGATCAGCCACTCCCGATAAATGGAAGTAGAATGTTCCTTATTTTCATCGACATGCGTAATACCAATCGCAATATTTCTGGTATAGTCCTTAAATGTGTCAAGGTAGGCTTCAAGCTCTTCAAGGGGAACATTACTGTTGTGGTCGACTAATAGAATAACACCTAAAGCACCTTGACAGATAACAGGCCAGATAAAGTCAAAACGCGATTGCCCAGGCGTTCCATATAAACCAATCTTTACTCCATCATCTAATGTGATTTCACCATAATCAATACCAACTGTCGTTTGCATTTTATTATGGGCCTGAGAGTCTGTATTGAATGCTTCGGTGGCAAGGACAGGAATTTCAGAAAGGGACTTAATCGCTTCTGTCTTACCTGCACCCATGCTTCCTGCAAACACAATTTTATATTGTTGAAGAATCATATTGTTCCTTAAAGTCCAAAGCGGCGTCTGATTTTGCCGAAAAATTTATTCAGAAAACCTTGCTGTTCAGCTGTTTGTTCAACAGTTTCAGTTTGTAAATAATGGCTTTCTGAAGCAGAGATGATGCCGCCGTTATTGGAAGCGATGCAGGCGGCAACGAACTGTTGAACCGTTTGAATTGGAAGTTTTAATTGTGTGGCAACTTGGGAAAGTTGAGCTCCTTGTATAAAGCAGGCTGAAAGTTTCAGTGTAATTTTTCGATAATTATTTTGTGTTGGCTGAGGCCAATACTCAAGTTTATAGTATTCACTTTCCTCTGGTGCTAAACGCTGAAATTCCAGTGAATGCCAAAACAGGTTCCATAACCAGTCCTGTAAATTATATTCGACCCTGCGAGACACTTTGGTGAAATCTGAAGTGGTCGCAAACTCATAGTTAAAACTGTGATTGGTTTGGGTCTGGGTTCGTGTTGGTTCCAGCCAGGCAATTTGGCTACGTGTATCAATAATTGCCAAGGTGCCATGATCATCAAAAAGATGCAGTCGGGCATTTTCTGGATTCAGCATGTTGGACAGAAACTTTTGGCTGATGGCATTATGTTGTGAACCAGTCTTTATTTTAGTCTGCTGTGATTCCTGACTAGTCTGATTGGATAGATAACTTAAAAGACGAAGATGAATCCAGTTTTTCAGGGCATCCGTTTGTTGAAAGGGAAGGTAGAGTGTGTTGTCCTCATCGATTTGGCAAGAACCTTGCCCCTTAGAAATTTTTAAACATGGTAATTGTTTTTGTTCTAAAATACGTTGAATGCCTTCAGTATCAAAAAAATTTTCATTTATTAGTAGTAAGTCGATATTTGGATCGGCAATGTTAATCCAGTTAATGCCAAATTCATGAGGTATTGTTTTTCTAAGTTCTATTTTTAATTCATCTGAAACTTTTAAACTTATACCCGAAATCGCGATATTAATGCAATGTCCATTCATAGTATCACTTTAATAATTTATAAAATATTGGACTGCACAAAATTAGACTAATAATAGACCTCTTGTATTATCTTTATCTTCTTGTGATAGGTAAAGAAGATAGAAATATACAAGAAGTCTAATTATATTAAATATTGTTTAATTGCCAATTAAGCAAAGTCTAACTCTTTTTCAAATGTTTTTAACTCATGTCGAGCCATTGCCAGATTAGATTTACTGCGGTCCAATACCAGGTAAAGGAACAGGTTGCTATTACTTTCCAGAGGGCGGATCAAGTGATATGCCTTGCCAAGTGTGATGAGAATATCTTCAATATCATCATTCAGTTTGAGTGAGTTTGCAACACGACGTTTTGCGCGAACCACTTCAGTGTTACCTGCTGCTGCTAATTCTAAGTCAATTGTCCCCCCGCCTTGAGTTGCAAGCGCTAAGCCACTTTCAGTGTCTACTAATGCCGCTGCCACAAAACCATCAATATTTGTCAAGTTTTCTAGTGAAATTTTAGCCATGATATGATCTCTACTAATACATCTTGTTTATGAATTTGTATTCCCTACTTTTGTTTTTGATTCGTTTTCAAAAGCAGATAATCTCATTATAGGAAACTCTTTTATTAAATCAATAATACTTTAAAAGGGCAGAGTAAAACTTGAAGTGCGACATAACCCCCCTAATTAATTTAAAGG
>CAZKJI010000061.1:0-12592 GCA_964553005.1 uncultured Acinetobacter sp.
ATTTATTAAAACTCGCCCAGAGCAATTAGCACAACGTTTAAACGTAGATGCCAATGCAGAACTGACACACATTTTTTTGATGCATGAAAACGATGTATTTTTAGATCATTTCAATAGCTTGGAAACAGCGGCTTTATTTGTAGATTTAGGTGTTTATGACGCTGCTTTGTTAAGTTTACGTGATGATCGCGTCGCAGAATATCTCATCGCAAAAAACTATGTAACTCAAGAACAAATTGATGATTTACAGTGCGCACTAAATCCATTGTATTGCGATAGCTTGATGCCTAAGCAAGATTGTTTAGCTTAATTTTATAAAAAACAAGGTGGCTCAGCCACCTTGTTTTTGTTAATTAGAACTTCATGCTCATCCGCATCCAGTAATTACGTCCAATATTATTAAACTGCTCAGTTGCAGCATAACCAAACATAGACGCACCCGCTTTATTTAAGTGCTCTGTATAAGCCTTATCTAAAACGTTATCAATTCCAACTGAAACATCGACTGCATCAGTTAGCTTATAAGTTCCATTTACAGCTAGGGTATCGAATGCTTTACTTTCATTCATGTCATAACCCACCACATTACCCTCATTCAAACTGATACGATTTTGTTTTGCAACAGCACGCCACAATAGACCTAAGCTATATTGTTCATCAACATAGCGTAAATTTAGTCGACCCTCTAAAGGTGCAATTTGTGGTAATGCGCGATGATCCGAAGTATTTTCTCCCCAAGCGTACATGGTTGAAAGATCCGCTTGGAAATGATCATTAAATTGATAACCCACCCCAGCCTCTGCCCCAGCAATTGTGGCATCTACATTACGCGCAAGTGGTTTTCTTTTATCTGGTGTATTGTATTCAAGTAGGATGAAATCTTTGATTAATCCAGCATAAACTGATGCCCAAGTACTCCATGCACCATGCTCTGCTTGCAAACCGAGATCCAATTGTGCAGTGCGTTCATTGTTCAGATTGTTTAGATTATCCACCATTTTATATGTGGTTTTACCCATCATATCTGTGGAACCTACACCATGATCTGTCGTGGTGCTATACAACTCCCAAAAGTCAGGCGTACGTTCCACATACCCCAAACCTAGATAAGTCTTTAAACCATGTTCTGGGAGACTCTTTTCCAAGCGTACAAAACCACTTGGTACAGTATCTTTACGATTTTTCGCATTTTGCAGATTGTCTATTTTGACTTGATCGACACGCGCTCCTGCTACGACTTTTTGATCTTGATCAATCGCATAAGTCCACTCACTAAATGCACCATAAGATTGAAATTTCAAATCTTCCGCATAAGGCATGTTCATCTTCGGCATGGCATACATCACCATATCGCCACCATGCTTATTCTGTTGCGTGTCTACACCCGAAATGACGCTAAATTTATCCCAATCTGTCGTTACAGCTAAACGGGTATTTAAAGTACGACGATCAACCCGCATCGACATTTTATTTGGCACAGTCATATTCATTCCATGCATATTCATGGTCGTCATTGGCGGCGTACGCAAACTAAAATTATCCATGATATGATCGTTATAGCTGTAGTCCACTTGGGCTTCAACTTTCTTGATCACCTCTGTAATATTTTTCTGTTCAGCGTGTAGACCAAGGCTTTCTCGTTTAAATTGCGAACCATCCATGCTACGACCAGCATAGGCAGCCTCACCATCACCTTTACTTGCACGTAATTCTAACCAAGAATCATCTGTTGGCTTCCAACCCAATGCCAAGTCAGTATTCCAGCGCTCCCAATTTGAATGAATGCTTTTATCGTTGCCATCTTTATAATCATCTGCAACAGATCGATTGGCATTTAAACGAGCATATTTGGTTTCATCGCCAATTGCCGCTTCAATATTATGATCTAGACGACCATATGAACCCATCAAAATACTGGCTTGGCCACGATAAGGCTCTTTGCTAAGATTTTCAGGTTGACGCTGAAAAATGACAGTTGCAGCCGAACCAGGCGTTGCGTACTGAACAGTTTGCGGCCCTTTAATCACCGTAATTTTATCGAAGCTTTCTGGCTGAATATAAGAAGTTGGTGCATCCATACGATTCGGGCACGCACCTAAATTTTCACTACCATCAACCAACATTTTAATCCGTGAACCAAACATGCCACGGAACGTCACATCACCATTGGTTCCACCATTTTTAATGGCACTAAATCCCATAATATTTTGCAAATAATCTGCACCGTCCGTTGCAGGAATAGGTTGAATTGCTTGCTTAGGATCAGCGTGAATAATCAATCCATTTGCATCATTTGGCTCCTGTGCGGTAACGACAATAGGTGCTAATACAACAGGGGTTTTATCGGACTGAACATGCATATTTGCCGATAATAATGTGCTATTTGAGGCAGCAAGAATCGCAACCGTGAGGGGTTGTAATAAAAATTTAGTTTGAGCCATGATTGGTCTCTCTTAAAACATAAGTAAAACGAGGCTAGAGTTTTAAAAACCCTAATGAAATTGACGTTTTAATTTATGCAAAGAGTGGCGGTGCTCGCCCTTGAGGTAATAAGAATAGCCGTTGCAGTGCAAAATAAACATGCTTAAATGCCTGTTGATACGCGACTAAACGGATTTGGATTCGAACTAAAACTTCTTTCACGCCGAATTCAGGCGGTAATACCAAATTGGCATACACCGTACAGTATTGGCACTGATGGTTTGGATCGTGATGGTCATGTTTCGACATCAGGCTTTGATGTTGTTCAAGCTGATGTGAATGATGATGCATATTGTGCGATACAGACTGCTGTTCAGCTTTTAATTTAGGCAACAATAACGCTTGGGTAATCGTTTCACAGACGGGTGCAATCTGATATTGCTTCGGCAGCAGTGGCTGCAAAAACACCGCAATCTGTAAACAGACTGCGGTGAATGCAAGCATTAAACCACTACGAAACAATAAGGGCACTTTTAATAACCGAAAAACATTTGTTAACGTTTAACCGCAACTTTTTCTTTATCGCGTTGACGTACAACTTTTTCAACTTTCTCACGTGCACGCTGACGTTTTAATGGCGATAAATAATCAACAAAAAGTTTTCCATTTAAGTGATCCATTTCATGTTGGATACAAACTGCGAGAAGTTCGTCAGCTTCTAACTCAAATGCTTGACCATCAAGGTTAATTGCCTCGATTTTTACACGTGACGGACGCGCAACTTTGTCGTATATTTGAGGCACAGAGAGACAGCCTTCTTCGTACGGCTGAGTCTCTTGAGTCAGTGGAGTGACTTTGGGGTTGATGAACACCATGGGTTGATTTTTCTCTTCAGAAAGGTCCATGACAATAAGCTGAATATGATGATCAACCTGAGTTGCCGCTAAACCTATACCCGGTGCCTCGTACATGGTTTCTAACATATCTGCTGCAAGCTGACGAATATCATCAGTGACTTCTTCGACTGGCTTAGCAATGGTACGAAGACGGGGATCAGGAAAACTTAAAATAGGTAATAAGGCCATACCGTTCCTCACTTATGCCATTGATCAGAAAACCAACTGAAGGGAATGCTTGATCAAAAAATTGTGTGTAAAGTCGTTATTATAGCGCAACTACACAGATAATTTTTAGGAATTATGATAATGAAAAAGGTTTTAAACGGCATACCATCATTTCATGCCTTGGGGTTAAAAAAACAACTGATTGCTGCTGCAATTTGTGCTGGACTGGGCATGACGGCAAACCTGAGCCATGCGGCCAGCCCGAATGTCAGCCCACCGTCCGTGAAAGCAGGCGCGCCGCATGTCTATGTGGTGAAAAAAGGCGATACACTCTGGGACATTTCAGGCAAGTTTTTAAGCAAGCCGTGGCGCTGGCCTGAAATTTGGGCAAGCAACAAGCACGTTAAAAACCCACACTGGATTTATCCAGGTGACAAACTGCTACTTTGTAGTTTGAACGGTAAGCCACTGATTGGTAAAGATGAAGGTGATGGTTGTGACGGTATCATTCGTCGTTACTCTGGCAATACTTCTACTTTACGTCCAAAAGTTCGTATTGAGGCATTGAACAACAGCGTCCCTGTCATTCCACTGGCACATATCCAGCAATGGCTGGAACGCACCTCGGTACTTCCTGCCGATGCAATTGCCAATACACCGTATATTCTGGGTACAGCAGACAACCGTGTTCTTGCAGGCAAGGGCCAGAGCGTTTATGTCCGTGGTCAGGGTCTTGAAAATGGTCAACGTTATGGTGTGTTCCGTGAGGGTGAACCTTACGTGGTGCTGGATGAGAAAGGCAAGAAACAGGTGCTTGGTGTTGAATTAACCCAAGTGGCTTCGGGTGTTGCCATTCGCAATGAAAATGACATCACCACGGTTGAACTGACTGACAGCTATAATGGTGAAGTGCGCCGTGGCGACCGCGTTATGGCTGAACAGGATGCCATGCTGCCTACCCTGTTCTATCCAACCGATGCAGCTCAGGTTAAAGACGGTGGCAAGATTATTCGTGTCATGGGCTCAATTGGAACTGCTGCGAAGAATGGTGTGGTAACTGTAGACCGTGGTACGGCTGATGGTATTGAAATCGGGCAGGTGTTCAGCACCTATCAGGATGGTGAAACCGTTCGTGACCCTAAAACCAAAGAAACGGTTAAACTTCCTGGCCAATATGTGGGCAGTGTCATGATCTTTAAGAGCTTTGACCGTATCAGCTATGCCTATGTGCTGGAAAGTGAGCTGCCAATCAAGATTGGTTCAAACATCAAACCACCCCGTCTTGACGACTAAGTTGTAAAGACTCATGTTGGATCATCTATCACCCCAGCATCACGCAACCGTGTTGGTATGGTATTTGGTTCAACATTCCCTCTCCAGTTTTCAAAAAATTCTTCATCACTTTGGCAGTTGTGAACAGGCAACTCAACCCAATCGCCTGTCAGAATGGCAACAACTTGGCCTGCATGCCAATCATTTAAAACGTTTACAGGAATTCCAGACGGCTCAGGGACAGCAGCAGTTTGCACAGATCGTTCAACTCATTCAAAAACACAGTGACTTCATCTTAACGCCTGATGATATCGGCTATCCAACCCAGCTATTGCCCTATTCAGACCACCCACCGATTTTATTTGGACAGGGACAGGCATCGACACTGTTACAACCTCAAATCGCTGTCGTTGGTAGCCGCAAGCCTAGCCCCCATGGACGGCAAATGGCCTATGACTTTGGCTATTATTTAAGTGAAAAAGGCTTTTATATCAGCAGTGGTCTGGCACATGGCATTGATGAGGCAGCACATCGTGGCGGACTGGCGCATCAACGAACCATTGCGGTGATGGGCACAGGGCTGGATACCATTTATCCTTCCCAGCATAAGCAACTGGCAGCAGAGATTCGTCAATCGGGCGCAATTGTGACTGAGTTCCTGCCTGCGACCCTGCCTTTAGCCGCGTTTTTTCCACGGCGTAACCGTATTGTCAGTGGGTTGAGCCTTGGTGTGTTGGTGGTGGAGGCGGCATTAAAAAGTGGTTCCATCACCACGGCAAATGCAGCGGCAAATCAGGGCAAAATGGTCTTTGCCATTCCTGGACATATCTACAGCGAGCATCATCAAGGTTGCCATCAACTGATTCGGGAGGGGGCAATTCTGGTTGACCATCCTGAACAGATCATTGAAGATCTGGCTTTACCAACACAATGGCAAGCCCAGCAGCAACGTGCTGAAAAAACCAAAGAAACAGCATCTCCACCACCCAGCCTGCCTACGCACCTGATCGAACTCTACCAGATACTGGACTGGGTTGGACAAGACCTCGACCAACTTGCCCAGCGCTATTCAGCATCAATTGCTGATCTCACCGCCCAGTTAATGGAACTGGAATTGCTCGGTTTATGTATCCAGCAAGGTGGACGCTATTTACGTTGCCGCCCAATGCATTAAACTAGCAACATCTATCCCTTGATTCTCAGTTTTCGCATGATCACATCCTCCATTTCCGAAGCGGCGCAACTATTAAAACAGGGTGAAGTGCTTGCCTATCCCACTGAAGCGGTGTGGGGGCTGGGCTGTAATCCATTCAATGAACAGGCATTTCAGCACATTCTGGAACTGAAACACCGTCCAGTGGAAAAAGGGGTGATTTTACTGGCTGGGCACCTTGATCAGGTTGAACACTTGCTACAAAGCTTAACAGCCGACATTCGCCAGCAAGTCATTGCAAGCTGGTCCGACCGTTTGCCGACAGAGCGTGCCACCACCTGGCTGCTCCCTGCTGATCAGCACATTCCAGACTGGATTAAGGGACAACATCCCCTCGTCGCGGTACGTGTGACCACCCATCCCCTGTGTGTTGGGCTGTGCAACAGCTTTGGTGGCTTTATTGTTTCAACCAGTGCCAATCCTGCGGGTTTAACACCTGCACATAGCCTGCAACAGGCACAGGATTACTTTGCCTCATCGCTGCATTATTTAAAGGGTGATCTCGGATTAAGCCAGCAACCAAGCCGAATTTTAAATGCACTCACAGGTGAAGTGGTTCGGGCTTAGTGCATTAATCATGTAATTCAGCGAACAGCAGACAAAAAAAAGCTCAGTTATATAGGGATAACTGAGCATAAAAAGGATGTGGATAATCACATCCAGAGGGTTCACAAATTCGGTAAGCAACGTCTTCATTATTAAAACGAATCAGCTTGCTGTGGGCGGTATTATGGAACAATTGTCCAACTTATACAAATATATTATTTATCTAACAAAAAATGTGAAAAGCGTACCTTTTTTGTCACTTTCCTGATTTTAATAAAATTATATTTCTATTTTTATTCAGCTTTTTTTAGATGACAAATTTAGTCACACATCAAAATATATTTGTAAATCATATAGAAAGAATGATGATTAGATAAATTTTTTGGTGTGTTTGTTTTTATTTTAAACAAACACGCCTCTTATTTAAGCTGAATTAACCAATCTGGCTGGTGCCTTCACCGTTTTCTTCTGTGCCATCACAATCCCGACCAGAATCATCACACCACCAATACTATGGTAGATGGTCCATTGTTCAGACAACCACAGGCTGGCAATAATTGCGGTAAACACTGGCATCAGGTTCATAAAAATACTGGTACGGTTTGGGCCAATCGCCTGTACTGCCAACATCCATAATAATGGTGCAATCAACGATGGAAAGATACCTGCATACAGGACACTACTAATGTTGCTGGCATTGATACTGTCCAGGTCCAACCACAACACAAACGGCAGGTGATACAGCAGTGCAAAAGCAATCTGGACATAGAGACTGGTCATGAGTGGAACCTGTAGTTGCCACTTTTTCAGGAACACCCCATAAAAGGCATAGAATGTCACCGCAACCACCATCAGGGCATCACCCCAATGTCCACCCTGTTGCAGCAGGCTGGATAAATGCCCCTGACTGATAATGTAAATCAGGCCAGCAAAGGACAATACGCTACCCAGAATGGCAAACAGATTGGGCTTATCCTTTAAAATAAAGTAAGCAATAAAGATGGTGAAAATCGGCACAAAGGCATTCACGATTCCCATATTGGTGGCCGTGGTGTAATGCGCTGCGGTATAGGCAAGACCCTGATACAGCACCATGCCAAACGCACTGAAAATTGCCAGCTTACCCAACGACTGACGAATCAACGCGCGCTGCTGCCACACCTTTGGCAACATGAACGGCGTTAAAATCATAAAAGCGATCAGCCAGCGATAAAAGCTAATGCTTACTGGAGAAATGTAGTCCGCAACATAGCGTGTCACTGCAATGTTCAGTGACCAAATCAATACCGCAATCAGTGGCAATACAAATGCCCATTTCTGATATTTTGTTAACTGACCCATCATCATCCTTACCCTATTCCAGCAATTTCACTATTCTGAAAGATGTCCAAAATAATTGAAATATCGTATTTCAGACATTTATATCGCGCTTAAGACATGGCTGCTTTAAAATATGTGTATCGCCTTAAAATGGGCAAAAAGCCTAAACAATCCTAAAGTCACCTGCGAAAACTAAAATGGGCACCCAGATGAAGCATGATGCTGCTGAGCAATTTCCTTTTCTGAGTGGTATAGAAGTGCATGAATTTCTATACCAAAAGGATGATATTGTCAGTCCACATTCCTCACTCTGGGGCGACTTTAATTTTAGTTTAAATGGTACGCTGGAGTTTGATATTGAGGGGCAATACTATCTTTCTCCGCCCAGTTATGGACTATGGTTGCCACCGCGTACTGAACATCAGTCGCTCCCTGTTGAACATGAAATCCACTATATCTGTATTCGTTTGCATCCAAAATTTGGACAATATTTAGGTGATGTGTGCCGTTGCTTTAGTATTGAACCCTTTTTCCGTGCCTTAGTGGTACAGATTCTGGAACAGCAGAAACAGGATACGCGACCTGAATACCTTGAACACTTGCTACAGGTATTGTTTGATCAATTAAAGCAAGCGCCTGCTTATTCACACTATTTACCGCAAAGCACCCATCCAGTTTTGTCGCCAATTCTGGAAAAACTTTCTAATCCCGATTTATTTAATGCCAGTCTCCAGCAGGTGCTACAAGACTTTGCCGTGAGTGAGCGTCATGTCTTGCGCCTAAGCCAGCAGGAGTTGCAGCTTTCGCTGTCTGAATGGCGCAATCGGGCCAAGATCATCTTTGCCATCAACCAGATTCGTCAGGGCATGACCATCAAGCAACTGGCATTTGCCTTAGGTTATCATCACAGTTCCAGCTTTATTGAGTTCTTTAAACGCTATACAGGCCAGACCCCCATCCAGCTTAAAAATGCCTCCATTTAAAGAACGCGCTGTTTTTATGGATTATTTGTATGGATTCATCTCAACAGCATTGCACTCTGGCTGAATAGCAGTTAAAACAAACAGGTCTTGTACAACAACAAATTAGGATAATCACATGAGCCAATCGGTTTACCACATTCCAGTTAAGGACATTAAGGGTCAGGACGTTGATCTTGATCAATATCAGGGTAAAGTCCTATTGATCGTCAACGTTGCATCAAAATGTGGACTGACTCCACAATACGAGGGTTTGGAAAAACTTTATCAGGCCAAAAAAGATCAGGGGCTGGAAATTCTCGGTTTCCCTGCCAATAACTTCTTAGAGCAAGAACCAGGCACAAACGATGAGATTGAACAGTTCTGCTCTCTCAACTATGACGTGCATTTCCCACTTTTCGCCAAAATCTCTGTTGCAGGTGATGACAAGCATCCACTTTACCAGACACTGACTCAGGCGATTCCTGAACGTACGGGTGAGGGTCCTTGGTGGAAAGATTTGGTGGACTATGGTTTAACCCCAAACAACCCACCTGAAGTGTTGTGGAACTTTGAAAAATTCCTCGTCAATAAGAATGGCGAAGTCGTTGCGCGTTTTGCACCAGACATTACTGCCGATGACGAACGTATTGTCAGTGCGATTGAAGCTGAGCTGACTAAATAATTCAGAACAATTATAAGAGCGCCTTGTGCGCTCTTTTTTATGTAAAATGTAAAGCCTTACAAAAATCACTTTTTTATTCATTTTTTTCTATTATAGTGACGTTTTTCACATATTTTGGTTTAGTTCAGCCATGATGAAAAATCTGTCAATCAAAGCCATCCTTTCAGCCATGACACTTGTTGCTGCATTTACACTGACAGGCTGTGATCAAGTTCCCCATGACAATCAGCAGGTGGAACAAGCGTCTGAATTTGAACAGCCTGCCACAACAGTCAATAAGGATAACAGCACCGAAATGATCAAGGCGCAGGACACCCAAAACCTGAGTCGTGGCAATATGCTCAACATTGCACGCGATATTGCAAAGTTACAGCTTGAGACCGATGATTATGTGGCCCTGTTAAAACAGTCGCAAAGCAGTCTTGAACAGGCGATTCAGGATCAAAATGTTCAGCAGTTGCAACATACCACAGGTGAACTTAAGCAGGAATTACACGGACTGCATGACACTTTACTTGCACTAAACCTGAAAAGTAATGAGGTTGACCAGATTCGCCAGAGTCTGCTTACGGCCAACCAGCAACTTCTAAGCATGCCCTTGCTGCATGGTCAACTAGACATTGCCCAGCTAGACTTTGCAAAAATTGAAAAGCAATTCAACACCATTCAAATGGATATGTTCAAACTCGCAACGCTGGTTCTGGGCAAGCAAGCCAATTCTGAAAATGCAAACACCTAGAGCTATTGCACTGGATAGGCGGGTTTAAAATGATGACCCGCCTGTTTGCTCAGGTTGGATAGCTGTAAGCCATGCTGGGTCATCTGCTTATATTTTTCCAGCTCAATATTCAACTGGGTTACACGCTGTTTGAGTTCAATCGACATAAACTGGTTTGACTGCGCCAAGGCCACCCATCCTGCCTGTACCCTTTGCTTTGGATTGTCATGGCTAAGCTGCTTTTGCATCCATTCATAAAGCTTGATTGCCCGTTGATGTGCTTCAAACTTATAAGCAAACAAGGTGGTGGAAATTGCCGCTTCTGGGATTTCTCCCATCAACTTCATTTCAATCTGCCTAAGCTGATAGGCATATAAATCAACACGATATTTTAACAGGTTCTGGCTAAACCATTCGGCAAAATCAATCAACAGCTCCATGACCTGCTGGCATTGCAGTAACAACTGCTGTTTTTCCTGAGCTGGCTTACGCTGCTCAATCTTCTGGACTCGCCATGTACGATACACTGCCAGCCCACCCACCACAAAAGCTCCAATTGAACCTGAAACAATTCCACCAATCGCCGCACCAATTGCCAAACTATTCTTCATGACTGAACCAGACGGCTTATATTGCCAATAAGGACGGGATATTGCCTTGCCTTGCGATGAACCAAAATTACGATAAACCGCGAATCCAGTATTCATCAGAGGAATCGGAAGAAAGTCATCCATACCTGCCAAATGTTGTAAGCTGGCTAAGGCGGTTCTTTGTACCGATTCATAACTCAGTGCCAGATCGGCAAAAACCGAGGGATATTTTTCCTGTAAATGTGCCAGCTCAATATTGACCACAATGGCAATATGCGGATGGTTTTGTGCGAACGTCTCGATTGCCGCCACATCCATCGTACATTTCACCTGCATCGGCGTGCCATCCACAATCAGGTCAAAACCTGCTAAATGTGAATGTTCCGCAAACTCAATGGTGTGCCCCTGCTGACTCAGGTTGTAGGCCACCTGCTGTTTGGCAAGATAGGACGAAACACGCGACAAGGCTGCCTCATGATCATAATCAGGCGTGGGGATCTGTTTTAGGTTATAGAATGCATCTGGATTTCCCTTTGATGCCGCAACCAGTGCATCCAGCACTAAGGGATTGATCTGTAAATAATTCCAGATAAAGCCCAGACTATAATTGGCAGCATTCACCCCACTCACCAGTTTTAGCTCACGCCCTGTCAGGATACGCTGTAAAGCTGCATTAGCCGCCTTATGCCGATCCAGATGCATCACCACATCGTGGTTATTTAATAATTTTGGAGCAAACTCAATCACATGCTTGTAATAAGGAATGATAAATTCGCTGGCTGCCAGCCAATGATTCAGGGAATATCCAACAAACTTTAGTTTTTGCTGTATGTCCAGCAAGGGCTGGGGTGAATCAGCGAAGTTTGTCTGTAATGTCTCAGGCAACATTAAGGCAACTGTACGACTGGTAAGCTGTTCATACCTTACCTGTTGCTGGATATGATCCAACTGCCCCAGGCGTTGCAATGCCTCAACCACATCACTGTTGCCCTGTTCATTCGGGTAGCCATTTCGATTTAACAGGCACTCAATAAAATCATAATGCACATGCTCAGGTTGTAACGACTGCTGTGTGAATAAAGCCTGATACATTTCAATGGCAACCGACCATTCTTCAAAATGCTGATATAGCTTAGCAAGCGCAAGTTTTATCTTGATGTCGTCATATTCATCATGCAGCTGTTTCAGGATGCTTAGTTTTAGGGGACTGTCCTTACACATTGCCAGATGTGACAAAAGCTCGTCCAAAGCCTGAGCATTATATTGCTCATCCGCATACTGCAAACTAAAGGCAAGGCCCTGTTCAAACCAGACATAACGATGGGCATGTTGTGAGTAGGCAGGAATAAACACCTGATTGATCAACTTGATCAGGCGTAGGGAACTATTGATTTCTTCAGCCGTATTGTGGGGAAAATCCCAGCTTTTAGGCAGGGCAATGTGGAATAGATGTGTATATAAACCAGCAGTGAGTTCAGGCTGCTCAAGTGTTACAAGCTTCAATTGATCTTTGGCAGATAAATGATGTCCTTGCTGTTCAATGCGATCCATACGCAACTTTAAGACATTGCTTGCTAACATAATTTTCCTAATCAACTTCTTATAAAATTTACTGGTTATCTAGAATTTAAATTGTCTTTACATCATTTCCAAATATCCATCTTAGTATGTTTTCAAGCAATAAAAAAGCCACCTTTCGGTGGCTTTCTCAATCTTAAATCTGCAATTACATTGCACGATTCTTGATTTTACGGATGGTTTCAAGCTGAGCAGCTGTTTCAGCCAACGCAGCAAGTGCAGCAGC
>CAZKJI010000062.1:0-12332 GCA_964553005.1 uncultured Acinetobacter sp.
AAGAAAGAAAAAGCCTGATAGGACAAGAGCTCTATGAAATTTGTCGTGTACAGAGGTTTTAAGTAATCAATAGCAAATAGATTTTTAGCTTCCAACACCTCTTTATTGTTAACCTCTTGATTTAAAAAATTATTCAATACCATATATTTTCCTCATATAAAATTTAGAACGCAAAAAACCCTCAAACATCAATAGTCTATTTTTAAACTAGATGTAGAGAGTCAGGACTTTAAGTTTTACTGCACCTTAATAAGGTTAGATTGGATACGATAGTTATGATTTTTACAATCGTTCCGCTATGTTGTATTAACATAATACATCAAATTTTAATAATACAATATACTTGGATAAAGTTGCAACAATTTTTATTGCTTTTTTGATTGTTTTTTGATCATTTGGTTCTATTGTTAAAACCTTGTCAAATGAGAAAAGTATCCACAAAAATACTATTTCATAGTTTCTTGGGGTGGGAGGGGAGTTTGTTTAACTTTGCAGTATTGTTAGATGGAGTGCTTAACAATCTAGACACTCCCTGTTTGTTAAAGTTTTATAATATTAAAATATCCTATGCGCTTTTAAATTGTAGCACTGTATTATCTGCCAATCGCTCTAAATGATCAGCATACCATTGCATCATAATTTTGCGCTCTTCATAGTGAGTAGCTTTATCATAAGCTGCTTTCACGCCTTTTTTACTGTGTGCTAAACACGCTTCCACAACTTGTGACTTGTCGCTGAATTGGTTATTGAGAATTGTACTCGCAATGTGACGAAATCCATGAGGATTCTGTTTCTCTCCATAGCCCATTCTTCGTAATGCCATAATGAAAATTGTGTCTGACTTCGCTTTATTTTTGTCACTACGATTAGGAAATAAAAACGGTGAATAGCCTGTTAGCTGCTTTAATTCCTGTAACAACTCTACCGCCTGAATAGGTAACGGTACTTTGTGCTGCTTCCTAACTTTCATTCTTTCAGCAGGGATCAACCATACACGTTTGTCCAAATCAAACTCGCTCCATGTCGCTTCACGTAATTCACTTGGTCTGCTAAACAACATCGAAAGTAATTTGAGTGCAATCCTTGTATCTGTTGTCGGATATTGATTGATAGCTCTCAGCAGTGTAGGTAACTCCTCATCCCCCACATGCTTCATACTACTGCTCACATGCTTTTTCAAAAATCTGTCCAAGTTTGTGATTGGATTGTATTCAGCTTTTCCTGTTACCTCAGCATAATCGTAAATTTCTCGAACTAAAGCTCTGACCCTCTGCCCCATTTCCACGATAGGCTTGCCAGTTCTTGGGTTGAGTTTATTTTGTACCTCTTGAAACAAGATGTGCCATTGCTGCTTAGTAATCTTACGGTAATCTCTCTTGCCCATGACAGGAAATACATGGTTATTCAATGCACCAATATTTCTGGCTTTTGTATCAGGTGTCCATGTTTTGGTCTTATAGTAATCTTCCGCAAGTTGCTGAAAGGTGAATAAACCTTGTTCTAATTCTGCCTGTCTTTCTTCGGCTTTCTGTAATACTGGGTCGATCCCTTGAGAAAGTAGCTTTCTTGCTTCATCTGCTTTTTGTCGTGCCCATTTTCCACCTACTTCAGGATAAGGACCGAGCCCTAGCCATGACCATTTACCTGTACTTGGTTTTTTATATCTTAATTCCCAACGCTTATTACCCTTAGTAGTAACAACAAAATGTAAATTTTCGCCATCATTAATTCGATACTCTTTAGATTCAGATTCCAATGCACTGAGCACGGTATCTCTCATTGGGAGTTTCTTAATATCAGCTTTTTTCATGAGTTTCTTGTATGGTGGATTTTTTCTAACTCACAATATACACGCTACCATACACAGCAGCAAGCTATAAGAAACTTCATATAACGGCATAAATAGGCATAAAAAAAGCCTAAACCATTATGATTTAAGCTTTTCTTACTCATATAGCGTTATGTCAAAGATATATGAATTTAAGTATTTGGTGGAGATGGCGGGAGTTGAACCCGCGTCCGCCAGCACTACACTCGAGAATACTACATGCTTAGATATCGTCTATTGTTTTAACACCAAGCGACCCGACGAACAGGGTACAAGGTGCGATCCTCTAAGTTTGGTATAAAGCCCCGAGGCTTGACTTTATACGGACTTGTGTGCGTGCGCTTCGGTCGGGTTCACTGACCACAAGTATTCAGTGAAGCGGACAAGCTGCCCTTAGGCAGCTAGAGCGTAAGTTTCGTCGTTTGCGACTATTAAAATGCAAATTTTATTTACGAGAGAAAATGCGCTCTCGGCATGCATCTATGAGCTTCATCACCAGCGTCGAAGCCAATAACATCCCCATATATGAAAGAGCATCATAGCATAAATATTCAAAATTGACATCTAAATCTATAAATAAGGGCGTTAATGATTGAAATATAAGCAAATGTTATAGCTGGATGAAGATGAAAGAGGCAATAATTTATGGGTAAGCCCTTTTCAGGCATGCAGTTTTATTTAAGCAGGAATAATTAGCCTAAGCATCTGACAACATTGTTTCCATACAGTGACATTTTTCGCCACATCATCCCCGATGTGGTTTTTTTATGTCAGAAATATTCATTAACTTGTTAATAGTTATCGAAAAAAATAAAATTTTGGTTGAAATAAAAGCAATTATACATAATGATAACTGTTATTCACTTGGTCATTTATTCTAAGGAGTGAATCATGATTGATGTGCAATATTCCCAAAACGTCTCGATTCAGCAGTTATCGGATAACGCGTTCCTGTTAAAGGTCAATGATGCAAAAGTCTATCAATATCTGTTGAGGCAATGTGGAAAGGGCTTTGGCTGGGAGCGTTCCATACAAAAGTCGCAAAGTTTTTTAAATGGTGGCATTGAATACCACATTAGTGTCTCAGACATTGCTCTGGAAAACTTTGGACGGGATTTTTTTATGCTGGAGCCTGAACTGCTCAACAACATTGCAAAAAATTAGTGTCAAAATTTAAAGGTATTTATTCAGAATAGATACCTTTACAAGCTGATTCACCCTTTCGCCATATCATATCCCCGATGTGGTTTTTTTATGTCTAAATTCCAGATTGTGATTTTTAGAACAGGGGTGATATCAGTTTCAGGTGCTTGGACAGCAAGTTTCACTAAAGGTTACTTGAATCAGTCAGGATTGCTGTTAAAAATAAGAGAAGCTCAATATTTGGAAATAGGGAAACAAGAATATGGCACAGTTGAAAGATCACGGTTTATTAAAGTCACAGGCGTTGATCAACGGTCAGTGGCAGGATGCAATCTCTGGTCAGACCCTAAGCGTGACCAATCCCGCAACAGGCGAGAGCATTGGCACTGTACCCAAAATGGGCAAACAGGAAGCGCTGGATGCGGTTGTAGCGGCTGAACAGGCGTTGCCATTGTGGCGTAAAAAAAGTGCAAAGGAACGCAGCAGGATTTTACGCCAGTGGTTTGACCTGATCATGCAGCATCAGGACGATTTAGCTTATATTCTTACCCTTGAACAGGGCAAGCCCTTGAGTGAAGCCAAAGGCGAGATTGCTTATGGTGCGGCTTATATTGAATGGTTTGCCGAAGAAGCCAAACGGCTGTATGGCGATATTATTCCTGCCAATTCTCCAGACCAAAAAATTCTGGTCAATAAACAGCCGATTGGTGTTTGTGCTGCAATTACGCCGTGGAATTTCCCCAATGCCATGATCACTCGTAAGGTTGCGCCAGCATTGGCAGCAGGTTGTACCATCATTGTCCGTCCAGCCTCACAAACCCCATTATCTGCTTTTGCGATTGCAGAGCTTGCTTTGCGTGCTGGCATTCCAGCAGGGGTGTTTAACGTCATCACAGGTGGTTCCACCGAAATTGGTGAAGTGCTGACCACCGATCACCGTGTACAGAAATTTAGTTTCACGGGTTCAACCGAGGTGGGTAAAAAGCTGATTGCCCAATGCGCCTCAACGGTTAAAAAAGTGTCGATGGAACTGGGTGGCAATGCACCGTTTATTGTGTTTGATGATGCCGATCTTGATGCTGCGGTAAAAGGCGCGATTGCCAGCAAATTCCGTAACGCAGGCCAGACCTGTGTCTGTGCCAACCGTATTTATGTGCAGTCAGGGATTTATGACCTGTTTATAGAAAAACTCTCTGAGGCGGTAAAACAGTTCAAAGTTGGCAATGGCATGGAGGCTGGCGTGGACTTTGGCCCAGTGATTGACAGTGCAGCCATGCAGAAAGTCGAAGAGCATATTGAGGATGCGGTCAGCAAGGGCGCTCAGGTGGTGCTGGGTGGAAAACCCCATCCTTTGGGCCAATTGTTCTTTGAACCAACCATTGTCAAAGATGTAACGGCTGACATGAAAGTAGCTAAAGAAGAAACTTTTGGGCCGTTGGCACCGATATTCAAGTTTGAAACTGAGGAAGAAGTGGTGGGCTACGCCAATGATACCGAGTTTGGTCTGGCCTCTTACTTCTACACTCAGGATTTGGGCAGGGCAATGCGGGTTTCCGATGCATTGGAATACGGCATGGTGGGACTCAATACAGGAATCTTGTCCAATGAAGTCGCGCCATTTGGTGGGGTGAAACAATCAGGTCTGGGACGTGAAGGTTCCAAATATGGCATTGAGGATTATCTGGAAATTAAATATGTGTTGCTGGCTGGTTTAGACAATAGATAACAATTTTATTGCCCAGTTTTATCCCTTTAGCCGTAAAACCTCGCCCTTCAGGGGGGATATGAGGCTGCAATCCGCTAGTCCCCCTTGTGGGGATTAGCTAGGATTGCTAATGCGGTTTCCCTAAAAAATAATGGTTTTAAATGGTTGTGACATTAAATAGAGAACCGACCCAGCTTGAGAAAGCCATGGCTAAAATGCCCCATAACATAATACGCAGACTGCCTTTGAGCATTGAGGTATGTGCAAAATAGCTGGAAAGTGCGCCTAAAATTCCTAATGAAATAATGCCTGTCACCAAAACGGCATGTGAAATAAAAGCATCTGGACTAAGCAGGATGGCCAGCATGGGGAGTGCAGCACCGCATGAAAAGGAGGCGGCAGAAGAAAGTGCTGCCTGAACTGGATTGGCGGCGGTATTTTCATGGATGCCAATTTCATCTCGGGCATGTGCACCCAGCGCATCATGTTCAGTCAACTGTTTGGCAACTTCATGCGCCAGTTCAGGGTTTAAGCCACGTGAAATATAAATCTGAGTGAGTTCACCAAGTTCCGCATGGGGATTCTTTTCAAGTTCTCTGGCCTCAAAACGCAGGTCTGACTTTTCAATATCCTCCTGCGACTTGACGGAGATATATTCTCCAGCAGCCATTGAGGTTGCCCCAGAGATCAGTCCTGCAATACAGGTAATCAATAGGGTATGTGAACTGGCACCACTGGCAGCCATGCCCATAATCAAACTGGTCACGGAGATGATGCCATCATTTGCACCAAGCACAGCGGCACGTAACCAGCCTGAGCGTTGTATGACATGAGGTTCTGCATGATGAGAAAAAGACATAATTCGGCTCTTATAAAAATAATGAAACAAGTCCCAGCTTTATTATGAAAAATCATTTTTATGAAAATTCTATCAATGATTCATCAACTTAATTCGCTATAAAATAACTTATTTTAACGATAAGATAACGGGAGACTTCGTTATAATATGTGAATGGTTTAACATTTTTATTTAAATTCAATCAATTTTTTATAACTCACCCTGTTGCTATTTTTAGTTGAGATATTAGATGAACTATTCGAAAAAAAAAGCGTATTCATCATTCATTCTTGATCTTGGCCCTCGCTTTCTCAGTCCAGCAGGCGATGAGTGCTGAACCTGATTTTGTTAAAGAGGGTGATGCCGCCTATAAACCAGGCAATCCCATTTATGACCGTTGGGATAAGTTCTATAAAATTGAACAGAGCCAGCCAGAAAACGCTGAAAAAATCCTGATTGAACTTGGACAACTGACTCCACAGGACATAAAGGTCTGGAAAAGCCTGACCTATTTGCAGATTCGTTTGAACAAGCAAAATGAGGCGATTCAGAGCGTCCGCAAGGCTGAACAGCTTGCACCGCAGGACGATCAGCTTAAGCTACAGGAAGCCTATTTGCTTAATCAACAAAAAAGAAATCAGGAGGCATTGGAGATTTTCCAAAACTTGTCCAACTCCTCAGATGCGGAAATTGCGGCTAAATCCCAGCAGGCTGTACAAAACCTGAATGGGGCAGTGGTGAAGCCAATCTTTAAGGATATTTATTTCGCGCCATCCTATGAATCCCGTTATGACGACTTTATTTTTCCATTAAAAATGCGCTATGGAAGAAATTTGGATCATGGTCGGGCACAGGTTTATGGCTTTATTCATTTTAACCGTGACACAAAATCCAAAGGTGGGGCGCGCCCAGAAATTATTGACGAAAATGCATTAACAATAGGTGTTGGCGCAAATTATCAAGCTTGGGAAAGCTTACCGATTCGGGCATATTTGGAAGTTGGTGGGAGCTATGACCTGATTGATCGTAATCGGGACAAATTTCGTGAAAGCGTGGTGGGTGGTCTTGCAGGTTATCAGGAGTGGTATGCCAATCCACCAGTGGAACAGATCAGGCCAGAATTATTGCAGAATCAGAAAAGTTGCTTTATTTAACTGGTCAACGGTGAACACAGGCCACCAGGTAGGTGGCTGTAGAAATAGCTGGGCAACCACTCGTAAGCCACGATGCCCATGAATATCTGGGCTAAAATAATCCATAAGACGAGTGCTGGTGCAGGGTTCTTTTGCATGGTACTTATAGTTTTATTAAACGTGTTTTGTGATCAATGTATTATTATTGGCTTATGGGTTCGTTAGGTTTTATGTTATTCATTTTTAGAGTTTAATTGCATACACAATAACATACAGTTTTTCTCTCTAAACAGATGTCTTAAGAAATGCAACAGGTTTATCTTGGCAGTAGCCATTAAATGGCTATAAATATGCCTTAAACGTCTCAATTGCTCGTGTGCGGCTGGACTTTAACTCCACGATTGGCATAGGGTAGTCCAGATTCTGAATCCTAGGATTGGCATAAGGTTCATGTATGGTTTTTGCATCCAGATCAGCGAGTTCAGGCACCCATTGACGAATGTAGTCGCCGTTCGGATCAAATTTTAATGATTGGCTGATTGGGTTGAATACCCGAAAATAGGGAACCGCATCAGTGCCTGTCGAAGCACACCATTGCCAGCCACCATTATTTGCCGCCAAGTCGCCATCAACCAAATGCTGCATAAACCATTGCTCACCTTTACGCCAGTCGATAAGCAGGTTTTTGCTTAAAAACATGGCGCAGATCATCCGCACCCGATTATGCATCCAGCCTGTTGCCAGTAACTGACGCATGCCTGCATCCACAATTGGAATGCCCGTTTTTCCCAGTTGCCACTGTTCCAGTGCAATCGGGTCATCACGCCACGGGATATGCTGTGTGGAGGATTTAAAGGGAAGATGTTTGGAAACCTGTGGAAAATCAAACAGGATATGCTGATAAAATTCACGCCATAACAGTTCATCCAGCCATACCTGCTGGCTTTCAGACTGAATGACAAAATCCCCATGCTGTTGCCGAAACAGTGCCTGAATACACTGGCGGATGGAAAGAATACCAATATTTAGGTAGGCTGAAAGTTGACTGGTGCCAGCCTGTGCAGGGAAGTCTCGCGCTTGTTTATAGTTACTCAACCTTTCCTTTACAAACTCATCTAATAAATCTAAGGCGTATGTCTCTTTAACTGGCCAATGATCAATCATGTTTTGCTCAAGCGTTGAGGCATAGGCTTGGTGTAGGGTAGTCAGGTCGGCTTGGTTAAAAAATGAAAAATTCTCTGTGATGGGCTGCTGAGCATCAGGCAAGGGATAACACTGCGGCAAGCCATGTTGTAGACGCTGATAGCAGGTTTTCTTGAATGCGCCAAAAACCTGATAGGGTAGGTTGGACTGGTTGCGGATGGAACGGACAGGGAACAGTGTACGGTCATGAAACAGGAGCAGTTCTTTTTGATGCTGGTTTAATACATTTTGTACATCAGCATCACGCTTTAATTCATTTACACCCAGCTCAATATTGGCGTAGATATTTTCGATATTTATTCGCTGGAGAAGTTCCGTGAAAAAACTGGCCACATCTTGCCATAGCGGAATATGCTGGATCAGTACTGGAATATTAAGGGTATCAAGCTGCTGTTTTAAGTGTTGTAGCTGACGCAGATAAAACTCGATCTTGATGTGGGCGTCATCATGTTGTTGCCATTGTTCAGGTGACAGAATCACCAGCGCAATACACTGGCCAGCCTGCGTTGCGTGCCAAAGCGCAGCATGATCGTGAATTCTTAAATCCTGACGAAACCAGATGACTTGATAGGCATGCGACATAAGCTAACAACCATTACATTTATTAGGAACAAATTAAATATAATTATGATTTTATCTATGTCTATGTGAAAAAAAAGCAAAGCCGAAGCTTTGCCTTAATTAATCAATTCATTTAAAAATGAATTAGTGGTGGTGACCACCTGCACCGTGAACATGACCGTGATCTAATTCTTCTTGACTAGCATCACGGATTTCTACGATTTCAACTTCAAAAGTCAGGTCTTGGCCAGCAAGAGGGAAGTTTGCATCAACAATAACGTTTTCGCCTTCAACTGCTTTAACAGTTACGATTTGAACGCCATCATCAGTTTGAGCTTGGAATTGCATACCCGCTTGGATATTGTCTACACCTTGGAACATTTGAGCTGGAACTTCTTGTACGAGGTCTGGGTTATATTCGCCGTAACCTTCAGCAGCTGGAACAGTTACAGTAAATTTTTCGCCTACTGTTTTACCAAGAAGTGCATTTTCTAAACCAGGAATGATGTTGCCCGCGCCGTGCAAATATGCAAGTGGTTCACCTTGAGATTGATCAAGTGTTTCACCCTCAGCGTTTGTTAAAGTGTAGTGGAATGAAACCACGTGGTTATTTGCAATAGCAGTCATGTTTTGAATCCATGTCATCAATAGTTTTAACTGTATATCATAAAGTGAAAAATAGCTTTTGTTGACTATTTTCCACTTTTTGAAACGATTTAGTTATAAATGGGAGTGAAATTTTAAATTTCAACTCAATAAAGCTTAATTTTTGGACGTACACGGCGGGTCAGAAAATCTTTCATGGTGAGCATTCCTGCTTGGGTATAACCATGAATATTTGCTTGATGTAATCGATACAAAGACACATACATTGTTTTGGCAATAAATCCCTGTACGCTGACATCACCAAGCAATTCTCCCACCGCCTGATTACGGCTCAATGAAACCAGTGATCCCTTGTCGTTAAAGGTGAACATGGGTTGTGGTGAGCCAGATAAACGGGCCGCCATCGCATCCACCAGAAAAGTTGCCTGCTGGCTGGCAACCTGTGCGCGTGGGCCAAGTGGTGGCTGACGGCCATCCAGTTGGCAGTTGGCACAGTCACCAAAGGCAAACACGCTTGGATCAGAATAGGTTTGCAGTGTTGCATACACCATTAGACGGTTGATCTTGTCACGTTTAAAATCTGTAAATGATTCTAAAACTTTGGGCGCTTTGACACCTGCCGCCCATACGGTAATGTCTGAATGCAAAACATGACCGTTGCTAAAATAGACATTTGATTTATCGACTTTTTGCACTTGATGTTGCGTCAGAATGTCGATGCCCATTTTTTGTAATTGTTTCGCGCTATGTGCAGCTGTTTTTTCATTGAGCGCAGGCAAGATACGATCTGAGGCTTCGATCAAAGTAATTTTAACTTGCTTTGGATTAATTTTCTTTAACCCATAACGATAAAAATTCTTCGTGGTTTCAATCAGTTCAGCCGCTAATTCAACACCTGTTGCACCCGCACCCACGATACCAATATTCAAGGCACGTTCAGTTGCTTGGTTTTGCGCTTCAATATAAAGATGGAATAAGTCCTGTTGGAAAATATCGGCTTGTTTGCGACTATCTAAGAAATGACAATTTTCACGTACACCTTCGGTTCCGAAGTCATTTGAAACTGAACCAACAGCTAATATCAGTGTGTCGTAGCTAAGACTCTGAATAACAGGAGTATGTTCTTTAGAAAGTTGAGGAGGTGAAATCGTAATTTGTTTTTGATCTTTATTTACGTTGATTAAGGTTCCAAGGATGAACTCAAAATCATGTTTTTCTGCGTGAGCAAAATAATTGGTTTGTTCTTCGTGAGGATTTAGTGAGCCAGCGGCAATTTCGTGTAGGAGAGGCTTCCATATATGCGTGAGATTTTGGTCGATTAGGGTAATTTTGGCTTTCTTTTTCCTGCCAAAACGTTCACCTAATTGTGTTGCAAGCTCTAAACCACCTGCGCCACCACCCACAATCACGATATGATGTAAGGTTTTGCTCATGATTAACCTAATTATTTTTGTGAAAGGATGGTTGGATTATGCCATCCTTTTTTTCAACATTATATGGTTAATCTTGATAAAAATAGTAGGTTTTTTTATCCTTGATTTAAAGGATAAATTTTGGCAGCTTTGACATCATTTGTTGAAAAAAACGAGAATAAGTTTGCAAACCAAATCATAATTTTTTGAAAAATATTCGCTTCCTCAATTTCCACGTTATTTTCAATTTGTAGGCTACGAATTAACTGATTATTTTGATAAACCGTCACTGTGGCCAAATTCATGACTTGCGTCAATGGTGCTGTTAAATGCTGTTCATTGAGTTTGATATTGACGTGTGTTTTTGTCGTTTCAAGTGGTTCAATGGTTTTGATTTGCTGGTTTGTATCAAGCAAATGTATACGTTGTGTGAGTAAATCAAAACTATTTAAATCAATTGGTGTCGCTTGATCGTATAAAGATGTTGTTACGATAGTGGGTTGTTGAGTTTCAACTTTAAAAATTTTTAAAGTTGATTTGATGACAGGAAGTTCAGCAATTAGCTTTTGTTTTGGAATCACTTCTTCATCGCGTGTGTATGTATACGCTAAATTCATTAATTTATGCGCGACTTCAGCCCGTTTTACCGCACTTGGTGTTCCAAGTACCACTACAATCAAACGACGCTTATCAACATGTGGATTTAGAGTAGGGCGCTCAGCGGTTAAAGCCAAGTTGTAACCTGCCGCCTTGGTATAACCTGTTTTTAAACCATCTGCTGTTGGATCCATTTTTAATGCAAGATTTGTTGCACGGTGGAAACGTTGGTTATAGCTAAAACTTGGCATTTTTGAATAATGTAAATATTCAGGTGTCTCTTTTACGATCGCTTTTGCTAATAGACTTAAATCTGCTGAAGTTGAGTAATGATCTGTCATGGTGATACCCGCAGGATTACTAAAATGGGTATCTTTCATTCCTAAGGCTTGGGCTTCTTTATTCATTCGCGCAACGAACTGTGGAACACCACCTGAAATTTTTTCAGCAAGCGTAACTGCTGCATCATTGGCAGACATCACAATCAGTCCTGCTAAAAGTTGATCAACAGAAATTTGTTCACCAGCTTTTAAATACATTTGGGATTCATCCCACATGACAGTGCTCACCACAGGTGTTGCGGTTAATACCTCTTCCTTACGTAATTTACCTGCTTCGATTTCTTTCAAAGCAATATAAGCCACCATCATTTTGGTGAGCGATGCAGGTGAACGTTGAACATGACTATTATGTTCAGCAATGATTTGACCTGATTGAGCATCTACGATCGACCAAGCTTGCGCTTCAACCGTTTCAGGAGCGATATTAAGTAAATTGGCATGTACTAAATTGGCACATAACAGACTAAACAACGTAAAGAGCGAGAGGAGAAATTTCAAGAGAACACCTAGTGCAGCCGATCCAATGGCATGGAAAGCGAAAAAAAGCATGCTATGACTTTTTTGTTGCAGAATCCAGCAACTTTTGCCAACAATTAAGACATCTACGCATGACTTTGTAAAAAAATGCTAAGCTGTGTGAAACTGTTCCTATTTTTATGATCTAAAACTATGTTGCACTATCAAATTGAGTTTGACGATTATCGCCAACATCTTATTCATGTCACACTTCGTTTCCTTGCTAATCCGAACCAAGAACTTTGGTTACCGACATGGATTCCTGGCAGTTATTTGATTCGAGAGTTTTCAAAACATATTGAATCAGTAAAAGCATCTGATGAAGCAGGGCGGTTACTTAGTATTAAGAAAACGGAAAAGAACCGTTGGCAATTATTCAATACAGATCATGAATTGATTACGGTTGAATATGATGTGTATGCCTATGATTTATCGGTGCGTGGGGCCTA
>CAZKJI010000063.1:0-12255 GCA_964553005.1 uncultured Acinetobacter sp.
TACCAAGTATTTTGAGTTTTTCTGGAATGGGATGCACAAGGCCATTTTCTTTATCTTGCTGGCAGTGTCTTTCTGGTGGATTGGACGACATGCGGAAAAACTCTGGAATCTGGAGTTTTTATCTTCCAGCTCCCAGAACAAAAACCATTAATTTTTTAAGGAGTGATGATTAAAAATCACTCCAACCCAACCCAAACTTTGCCAAATACTTTTTCACTCGGTCACTGTCATTGGTAGTATTGCGTTGCTGGCGAGAAGCAGCAAAAAGCTGTCGTCCAGCATCCGCCATTGACTTGGCATTTTCACACACTTTCAGCACACCACGTAACTGAATCTGGTCAAACTCATCAATATCGGCAATCTGACACTGATCTAAGTACCTCAGCAAAATATCCTGTTGATTTTCTTCATTTACTGCTCTTTGTATAGACCAAAGCTGTTTTAAACGCTGAATTTCATTTTCTACTGTTTCTGTTCGGATTAACTCCCCTTGAGACAAGGTCGCCAAACGTGTGACACTGGCGGTTAAATCACGGAAATTACCTTGCCACAATGCATCTTTAGACTTGGCAAATTTTAAATAAACCTCTAAAGCATCACGCTGAAAACGCAATTGCCGTTGGTGATTAGCGGCAAAACGCTGCAACTCAAACTCAATATTCGGGGCAATATCCTCTATTCGATCTTTTAAATGTGGCAAAAAGAATGTCCATGTATTCAGCCGTGCCCATAAATCTTCACGGAAACGCCCTGCCTGTACTTCCTGACGTAAGTCCCGATTTGTTCCTGCAATCAACTGAAAATCAGCCTGAACCTCTTTATCACTGCCGACTGGAAAAAAGGTTTTATCTTCCAAAGCTTTCAGCAACATGGCTTGTTCATCCAGCCCTAATTCACCAATTTCATCCAGAAATAAAATGCCTTGATCAGCACTTTTCAACAAACCTGAACGTGACGCTGCTGCTCCTGTAAATGCACCCTTGATATGACCAAATAGACTCGACATGGCACTATCGCCACGTAAAGTCGCACAGTTCACATCAATAAAACGTCCACTCAAATGAAACTTTTCTTTCTTAAGCTGAAAAATCTGTTTGGCTAGATGGGATTTCCCTACACCTGTTGCCCCCATAATGAGAATCGGTGCGCTGGAACGGGTGGCAACCAGTTCAACTTCGGCAATCAGTTGATTAAATGCGGGATTATAGGTGGAAATATTGGCCTTGAGCTGTTGCCAGTTCTGTTGCTGCTCATCCTCAAAACGTTGTTTTAAAACATCATAGCAGGACAAATCCAGATCAATAATACGATATTCACCTTCTGGCGTTTTATTTTGATTAGGCGAACTCTGGATCAGTTTAGCGGGTAAATAATTGGCATCTATTAATAAATACCAGCAAATTTGAGCAACGTGTGTTCCTGTAGTGATATGTAAAAAATAATTATTTTTTTCAGTATCAAAAGAATAGCTTTTTATAAAATCATACAATGCACCATAAACCTCGGCAAAATCCCACGGATCACGCGTACTGACCTTATGTGCAATAACTTGGGTTGATGGAGAAACTTCAACAGCATCTTCTCGAATAAAATCAACCAGATTACGATGCTGCCGATCATGTAAGAGAACCAATTCATCCACAATTAAATCTTCATGCATCAATAAGCTTATGGTCGGACGCCAACGTTGCCAGCGATCTGGACGTTTTCCTTGATCTAAAGTTGAACCAACAAAGCCAATCACAACGGTTTTTTTTACATTCGCCATCATTTCTATAAAATTTTATAACTGTCTATCATATACAATACGCATTTAACCGAAAAATTCCAATAATATGCTGCATTTTACTTTTTTGGGTACATCATCAGGTGTTCCAACACTGACACGTAATGTTTCTGCCCTAGCCATACGAAACAGTAAGAATAAAGACTGGATTCTTATTGATGCAGGCGAAGCCACACAACACCGCATTCAGCAAGCCAAACTTTATGGTGCAATATACCCAAAAGAAAGTGGATATACAGCGATTAACTCAAATGGAAGTACCCAAAGGTAAAGCATGGGGAGATTGACAAGCAGGAAAAGACATTGAGTTTAATGGAGAACTTTTAAAATCAAGTGATTTTATCCAGGTACACACTCAACATATCCATGCAATTGTTGGTGGCGATAACGATCAACCTGAGTTATTGGCGCAAGACTGCCAGACAGCACAACTCTTGATCCATGAATCGACTTACACTCAGGCGGTTTTAGATAAAGTCGGTAAAGGCCCAATGCATAGCTCTGCCAAAATAGTGGCTGAATTTGCTCAACAGCAACATTTAAGCAGCTTAATCCTGACCCATTTTAGTCCTCGACATCAGGATCATGCTGGACAACAGGCAATTGCTGATAAAGTCCACCAATATTATCAAGGCAACTTTTATTTAGCTGATGATTTAACTGATGATTTCGATCAATTTAGCTTAGATATGACAGGTCAACTTACAAAAATTGATAAATCTTAATAGATCACCTTATATTTGATCTATCAATAACATCGAAGGATAGATAATCTATCCTTTAAGATACTTAAATATTTTTTTAGATATACAAATATCGACAAAATCATCTACAAACATGCTTTTTAAAAATATTTAAAAATTTATTTTAATTAATTATCAAATATTTACATATTATTTAAATTAAATTTAAAAAAGTTGGCACATTCACTGCAATAGTATAATCACACAACATTATTGGGATATTGTGGATATCACCTGTCTGCAACCACTTGGTAGGCAGGCTTTGAGAGGAACATAAAATGTCAGTCGTTGAAGAACTTAAGCAACAAGCTCAAATTGAGCGAGCAAAACAACAACGTGCCTACCAAGTGCTGCAAAATGAAAAAAGTATGCCTGTAAAAATGTGGACCAATGGTGTTATCGTTGATGATAATTCTAAAAAACAATTGCTACAAACTGCACAAATGCCATTTATTTATAAATGGATGGCTGTGATGCCAGACGTTCACTTCGGTTTAGGTGCAACCATTGGAAGCGTGATTCCAACCAAAGGTGCGATTATTCCTGCTGCTGTGGGTGTCGATATTGGTTGTGGAATGATGGCAACTCGTACCAACCTGACTGCTTCTGATTTACCTGATAATTTACATGCTTTGCGTACTGAACTGGAACGCCTAATTCCACATGGAATGACTAAACGTGGTCGAGATAAAGGTTCATGGGAAACACCACCTGAAATGGTTGACCAAGCTTGGGCTAACCTTGTTGCAGATTTTGAATTAATTTGTGCCAAGCACCCTCGCCTCAAAAACACCAATAACCGTAAACAATTGGGAACTTTAGGAACAGGCAACCACTTTGTAGAAATCTGTCTGGATGAACATGATCACGTTTGGATTATGTTGCACTCAGGTTCTCGTGGTGTCGGTAATGCCATTGGTAATCATTTTATTGAGCTGGCACGTAAGGATATGCAAAAGCATTTTATTAACTTACCGAATAAAGACTTGGCCTATCTAGTTGAGGGTACAGAACATTTTGATGATTACTGGTTTGCGGTAGGTTGGGCACAACGTTTTGCCATGAAAAACCGTGAAATCATGATGCAAGCCGCAATCAAGGCTTTGGCAACAATTATCCCAAAACCGTTTAATGCCAAGTTGGAAGCGGTAAATTGTCATCATAATTATGTGGAAAAAGAAGAGCATTATGGTGAAGAAGTGATGGTGACACGCAAAGGTGCTGTAAGTGCCAAACTTGGACAATATGGAATTATTCCAGGCTCAATGGGTGCGAAGTCCTTTATCGTGCGTGGTCTTGGAAATCAGGAATCGTTCTGTTCATGTTCGCATGGTGCAGGTCGTGTGATGAGTCGTGCTGAAGCCAAACGCCGTTTTACTGTCGAAGATCAGATTGGGCAGACTGAAGGTGTGGAATGCCGTAAAGATGCTGCTGTGATTGATGAAATTCCATCGGCTTATAAACCAATTGAGGATGTGATGAAAGCTCAGCAGGATTTGGTTGAAGTGGTTTATACATTAAGACAAGTGGTGTGTGTTAAGGGTTAATTTAATTCTATTTAAGCAGAATAACATGACGATCATCTTGACTGTTTTATGCATCATTTGCTTATTCTCCAATTTCTATTGGTACTGTAAAACCAAAGCTTTACAACAACACCAACAGAATACGGAACTTGTTGTCCCAATGTTGACTCAGCAAATACAGGCAGGCAAATCTTATGATGTGCATCTTAGCAACGGAACGGTTTTGCACAATGTATTATTACTTGGACAAAGTACTCAAATTGGTGATGATTTTGTCTTGGGTGGCTGGAAAGGCATGACCATTTTCCAAAATGCCAAAAGTCAAAAGAATTTGTGAAAACGGTGATTATTCGGCACATGCAAGAAGTTTAGAACATTAAAAATAGGTAAACAAAATGAAACTCGCAGAAGCACTCTTACTCCGAAGCGATCAACAAAAAAAGCTCGCTTCATTAAAACAACGGATCAATGCTAACGTATTGGTACAAGATGGTGATGAACCAAGCGAAGATCCCAATGAATTGATCAAACAGGTGTTTGCTTTAATTCAGGAAAGCAATCAGTTGATTTGTCGTATCCATTTAACCAACGCACAGGCGAAACTAGATGATGGGAAGACATTGCTATCGCTACTGAGCTTACGGGATAATTATGCCGAACAGCATAAGATTCTCATTGATGCGATTGCCAATACTCATCGCGAATCTGATCGTTATAGTGCACGGGAAATTAAATGGCAAAAAGTCATTCCTGTTTCAGGTTTGCAAAAACAGGCGGATGACCTCAGTGCCAAATTACGTGATTTAAATATCAAGATTCAGGCAGCAAACTGGCAGATTGATTTAGTCGAATAGACAACAGATTTTGTGAAGTCATTTCACAATACCAGTTTGGACATACTGGGCGAGTACAAGATCCTGCTTTACTCCGATCTGAGGGATTGAAAATAATTCAGGCGGCTAAAGAGGGCATGTGAGCCGTGCATTGATTCACTCATCAGGCTCAGCACCATGCACCTTGCAATCCTTTGCCAAAAGCAAAGTGACACGTTACTTCGCATTACCATGTACTGACAGTATGTTCATTTAAATAGAAAACAAGGAAAATAGAAGTGAATAAAGCTTTGGCAAATATGCCAGCAACCATCCAGATTGATGGTTCACAAGGCGAAGGTGGTGGTCAGATTTTACGAACTGCCCTTGCCCTTTCAATGATTACAGGTCAGGCATTTGAACTGATCAATATTCGGGCTGGGCGTAAAAAACCTGGCTTGATGCGTCAGCATCTGGTCTGTGTACAAGCTTCACAGCAAATCAGTCAGGCCTATGTTGAGGGTGCAGAACTGCATAGCCAACGTTTGTACTTTGCACCACAGCATGTGCAAAGCGGAAAATATCAATTCCAGATTGGTTCGGCTGGCAGTACCACATTGGTATTACAAACATTATTACCTGCATTACTGCTGCAAGATCAACCCAGTGAACTAATTATTTCAGGTGGTACACATAACCCACTTGCGCCTACTGCTGATTTTATTGAGCATTGCTTTTTACCTTGTTTAAAAAAGATCGGGATTGATGTGGATTTTAAACTGGAAAAAGCAGGTTTCTTTCCAATTGGTGCTGGACAGATTCATATCACCATTCACCCGTGGCAACAACGACATGCTTTAGATTTATGCCAATATGGTCAATCCCCACGCATTGAAGCTCATGCTGCGGTTTTGAATTTAGCGCATGATATTGCCCAAAGAGAATTGGCAACCTTAGATAAAAAGTTAAAACTTGATCATCAACAGCAATTTTTCCTAAATGGTATCAGTCAGGGCAATACGGTTTATGTCAGGGTTGAGCATGAGTACCATACGCAATTGTTTACAGCTTTAGGTGAAATGCGTAAAAGTGCTGAACAAATTGCCAATCATTTAGCTGAACAAGTTAAATCTTATCAGTTTTCCAAAGCAGTTGTAGATGAGTATTTGGCAGATCAGTTACTGCTACCTTTAGCACTTGGTCAAGGTGGTACGTTTACTGCGCAATGTATTAGCGAGCATACCCGTACCCAAGCTACCATGATTGAAAAATTTATTGATTGTGAAATTGAGTTTATCGAGCTGGATAAAAGTCGATTTCAGGTCAATGTCAAAGTTTAGAAGCCCATCAATGGGCTTCTTTTATTAGAGTTTTATTTAACAGCTTCTAAAGCTGTCACCAATAACTTCCAGCATTTTTCGACCGTATCTACTTTCACACGCTCACCTGGTGCATGTGCTCCTTGAATGTCTGGACCAAATGAAACCATCTGTAAATCAGGATAATGCTCTGCAATAATGCCACATTCCAAACCTGCATGAATCACTTTCAAGTTTGGTTCAATCTCAAATGCGGATTGATAGGCCTGTTGCAGACACTTCAATGCAGCCGAATCTGGATTGGGTGTCCAACCTGATACCAACGGCGTTAATTCAGATTGAATATTAAAATTGGCAAAGTGCTGCTGAATATTCTGGGCAAAGTTTACAGCCTCTTGATTCACCATCGAACGAACCATAATTAAAGTCTTTGCTTCGTCTTTAGTGAGTCTGACCACGCCAATATTATTAGACGTTTCCACTACATTAGCTAAAGCCTGACTCATTTCCTTAACGCCATAAGGACAAGTTGCCAATGCCTGCAACCAAGCCTGTTGCTGATGCAAAGAAATGACTTCACTGATTTGATTTAGATTTTGTTGAACTGTGATCTGAACCTGATCATCAATCCCTTGTAGCTTTTGTTGCCATTCAACTTGTGTTTGGGCAATCATTTTTTCCAATTCTGCTAATTTTTCTGCTTCAATTGCGATGGTTGCCACCGCTTCTCGTGGAATGGCATTGCGGGCAGTTCCACCTACAAACTCAACCAATCGAGCATTTGTTTGGGCAAAATATTCATTTAAAAAGTTCGCCAAAATCACGTTGGCATTGCCACGACCTAAATGAATATCAACACCTGAATGTCCACCCTTTAAGCCAGAAACCATGAGATCAACACAAATGGTATTTGTGGGTGCAGTCACATATTCAAGAGTTTGCTGTACCTCAATATCAATACTGCCAGCACAACCGAGATAGAGTTCGCCCCATTCTTCAGTATCAATATTAAACAGCCACTGCCCTTTTAATATGCCTGCTTCAAGTAAACGAGCGCCACTCATGCCTGCTTCTTCATCAACGGTTAAAAGGACTTCAATTGGCCCATGTGCAATATCGTTTGATTCCAATACAGCCAGTGCAAGTGCTACGCCAATCCCATTGTCCGCACCTAAAGTGGTATTTTCGGCAATCAGCCAGCCGTCTTTGAGTATAGGTTGAATGGGATCTTTAAAAAAATCATGTTGCGTACCGCGATTTGCCTGCGTCACCATATCCAGATGACCCTGCAAAATCACACCTGCAACCTGTTCTTTACCAACCGTTGCGGCTTTGCGAATAATTAAATTACCAATATCATCAATATAAGTGTCAAGGTTACGCTGTTCTGCCCAATTCTTTAAATGTTGGCGTAGTTGTTGTTCGTGTTTGGATGGTCGGGGAATCGTACACAGGGTTTCAAAATGCTGCCAAACCATTTGTGGTGATAATTTAGAAAAATCAACCTGTGTCATGCACCCATACCCTTAAATAAAGTGTTCAAACAAATATACACCATACGCCTAACCAACGATGCTGTTAAGTCACTTCATTTAAGATTTTATTGGCAAAATGGGCTTAACTTTTCCAGATAAACTGTGAAAAGCTATGTTCAGCCTTTAAGCTATTTTCAACCGCCTGAGCCAATTGGCGAATAATGCTTTGTGTCTCAATCTTTTCAAACCAAGCCTGTTCCTGCTGAGGATTTGCGGAAATCTGACATAAGATATGTCCCTCAGTATCCTGCTGCGAACATAAGATAGAGAGTGGAAGCTGATGGTTATCGATACGAACCTCGATTTTCTCATGCTCATGACGAATATGTTGAGCATCAAAACCATATTGTTCCAGTTGCTTATACAGTAGTGCAGCCACGTATTCTTGCGTGATATAGCACTCATTGGGTGGATGATCAATCACCCCATGTTTAGGGCAATCTGCTATAAATTGCAACGTTTTCATGGTATTCTCTCTATTTTTATTTTTTTACTCTGGATCACAGAATAAAGTCTACTCGTTCGGTAAGAATTATTATATATACAATTGTCTTTAATTGATTAGCCGATTGTCTTACTTGTTTTGCTAAATTGATAAATTTAGACCTGATTAGATATGTACATATCCAAACCCAACATTTTTATTATTTAAACGTTTTATTATCATGATAAACAAGCTGTTTTTATTGATAACCAAATAAGAAATGCAGCATTTGAGCACGCCAGACACTGCATTTCCCAATCAGCTTATTGATCGACAACCTGTAAATCCAGCCCTGCTGCGTTGGCAAGTTCAGTAAAAGTTGGGAAACTGGTTGCCACTGTTTCCGTACCGTGAATGATGATTTCGCCCGAAGTACGCAAACCAGCAATACTGAAACTCATGGCAATACGATGGTCATGGTGTGATTCAATTTCTCCGCCTGCGAAGATTGCTGACCAGTCACCAGACTTACCCTTACCTTCAATGATAATGCCGTCATCAGTTGGGGTGCAGTCAATACCCATGACTTTCAAGCCATCCGCCATCACCTGAATACGGTCAGACTCTTTCACGCGAAGCTCAGCAGCACCAGTCAGAACAGTTTGACCTTCCGCACAAGCCGCCGCAATAAACAAGGCAGGAAATTCATCAATCGCCAAAGGTACCTGATCTTCAGGCATGTGAATACCTTTTAATGTACGAGATCCCTTGATATGAATATCGGCAATCGGCTCACCGCCAGCGATACGTTCATTTTCAACGCTGATGTCCGCACCCATTTGCTTGAGGATTTCAATTACACCTGTACGAGTTGGGTTGATGCCCACCGCCTCAAGGATCACATCAGCACCCTCAGTAATTGCAGCACCCACCATGAAGAATGCAGCAGATGAAATGTCTGATGGCACTTGGATATCTGTACCAACGAGTTTACCACCACCCACAAGCGAGATTTTATTGCCCTCGGTTTTCACCTCATAACCAAAGGCACGCAACATACGCTCGGTATGGTCACGGGTCGGCTCTGGTTCAGTCACAGAAGTTTCACCCTCAGCCCATAAACCTGCCAGTAAAATCCCTGATTTCACCTGAGCAGAAGCCATTGGTAAATCGTATTGAATCCCTTTTAAATTCTGGCTACCTGTGATGCTGACTGGCGGTGTGCCTTTCTCACCTGTGGTCTGAATCTGTGCGCCCATTAAACGTAATGGCTTGGCAATACGCTCCATTGGACGTTTAGACAATGACGCATCACCCGTCATCACTGAATCAAACTTTTGTGCTGACAACATGCCAGATAGCAGACGCATACTGGTGCCTGAGTTCCCCATATACAAGGCGCTGGCAGGTGCTTTCAAACCTTGCATGCCCACGCCATGAATGGTCACCTCACCATTCTTTGGGCCTTCAATGCTGACCCCCATATCACGGAATGCCTGTAAGGTTGCCAGCGCATCTTCACCCTCAAGGAAGCCAGTTACATGGGTTGTACCCTCAGCAATCGCCCCAAACATGATGGAGCGATGTGACACTGACTTGTCACCTGGCACGGTGAATTTACCTGTAAATGTTTTCTTGCCTGGTAAAATGGTAAATTGTTGTGTCACCTTGTTTTTCTCCATCAAAGGTTTGTTGGCTAACATATGATTAAAATGCTGACGTGCCGCCTGTGCGTGCCCAAGCAGCCCTATCAATGCCTGAGAATCTTCATTTTCAATCAGCTTCTTTAAAACAGAAAGTTGCTGCTCAAAGCCAGCAACGGCATTCAGAATGGCGATTTTATTGGCAAAGAAAATGTCATGCCACATCTGCGGATCACTGGCGGCAATCCGAGAGAAATCCCGAAAACCACCCGCCGCATAGCGGAAAATATCCAGATTATCTTCACGGTTGGCCAGTTGTTCAACCAGATTAAATGCCATCAAATGCGGTAAATGACTGGTATGTGCCAACACTTCATCATGTTTCGCCACATCCATACAAATCACTTCTGCTTTTGCCGCAGACCAAAGCAGGATCAGTTTCTGCACTGCCCAATCTGCACTACTTGGCAATGGCGTTAGAATCACTTTATGATTGGCAAATAAATCGACTTTACCTGCATGTACACCTGTATGTTCCGCACCTGCAATTGGGTGCCCAGGTACAAAACCAACAGGCAGATTTTCACCAAACACTGCTTTGGCCGCATCCACCACATTGCCTTTGGTACTACCCACATCGGTAATGATAACATTCTCTGCAAGATAAGG
This sequence comes from uncultured Acinetobacter sp., assembly GCA_964553005.1. Classification (GTDB taxonomy): domain Bacteria; phylum Pseudomonadota; class Gammaproteobacteria; order Pseudomonadales; family Moraxellaceae; genus Acinetobacter. The sequence continues at coordinate 10,458 of CAZKJI010000063.1, forward strand.
CTTAATCTGTTCCAGCACCTTTTGCGTAGCACGAACAGGCAATGCCAAAACAATTAAATCCGCACCCTGAACCGCTTCCTGAGGATTTGCATAACCCTGCTGAATAAGCCCCAGTACTTTGGCATCTTCCAATGTTTTTTTTGAGCGTGTTGAAGCGACAATTTCAGATGCAAGCTGTTCTGCCACAATCACACGCGCAAGACTTGACCCAATCAGCCCAAGTCCAATAAATGCAACTTTTTTAAACAATACTTTAGAAACAGGTGCTTGTGACATAAAAAATATTGGCCTAATGAGACGACTTTGATATGGATAGATGATTCATCCACCTATCCATACGATAAAACAGTTTTATAAAACAGCAATTGGATAAGAACCCAGTACACGTAACTCTTTGACGATTGGGCGGATTTCATCCAGTGCAGCCGCCACATTTTCCTGATCAATATGCCCTTCCAGATCAATGAAGAACACATAGGCCCATTTTTCAGGCAAGGCTGGACGAGTTTCAATACTGGTCAAGCTGATTTGATGCTTTGCAAATGGTGCAAGAATTTCCAGCAATGCCCCTGCACGATCATGTGCTGAAATCAGCAATGAGGTCTTATCATTGCCACTTTGAGGAATTTTTTCACGGCCAATCACAAGGAAACGTGTGGTATTTTCAGGATTATCCTCAATATTGCTATATAAAATCTCAAGGTTGTACATGCTGGCTGCAATATCAGAGGCGATTGCAGCCGAATGCCATTCATTACGAATACGGCGAGCTGCTTCCGCATTTGAATTTAAGGCTACACGTTCTACACCAGGATAATGTGCATCCAGCCATTTACGGCACTGTGCCAAAGTTTGCTGATGTGCATAAATCTGCTTAATGCTGTCTTTACGGGTATTTTCTGATACAAGGAATTGGTGGTGAATGCGTAATTCAACTTCCCCAATGACGTTCAGGCTAGAAGCCTTAAAACAGTCGAGGGTATGATTCACAATCCCCTCAGATGAGTTCTCGACTGGAACTACGCCATAATGGGCACTACCTGCCTCAACCTCACGGAATACCTCATCAATGGTCGGCAATGGGCGAACCACTGCATCATTACCAAAATGTTTCAGCACCGCGGAGTGGGTATAGGTTCCTTCTGGTCCTAAAAATGCAATGCTTTGCGGTGCTTCAAGAGCCAGACAGGCAGACATGATTTCGCGGAACAAACGCGCCATCGTTGCATCGGACAATGGTCCCTGATTGCGCTCCATCACTTTACGCAAAACCTGAGCTTCACGTTCAGGGCGATAAAACAGTGGGTTGTCTTCGGCTGCAAACTTCGCCTTGGCTACGGCTTCCGCCAATGTGGCACGGCGATTGAGTAATTCTTGGATTTGTTGATCAACACTATCAATATCGTTACGAATTTGTTCTAAATTAAGTGAAGTCGATGTGTTTTGTCCATCGTTTACCATTGAATGTAGCCTCAGAAAATCATCTATAAGAATGGATTACAATTCATCTATGAATTGGTTATCTGGGCTAGTATAACAAGACTTTCAGCGATTAAACACGCTGAGTTTTAACTCTTTTAATCGACCAATATTATTGATGATGATTTTCCTGATACATTTGAAGCGACAGCCTAACTCTCAAAAGCGAACAAGGCTCAAATCTCAATATTTCTTTGGAAAATATTAGGTTATCATTCACTCAATATACACATAAATGATATCAAATAATCAATAAAATAATTCTGCTAGGACTTACGCACTATCATTTATAGATTCTCTGTGGTAGCAGATGATTTTT
>CAZKJI010000064.1:0-12031 GCA_964553005.1 uncultured Acinetobacter sp.
ATGCTTCTGGTAATGCACGTAACGTAGCGCTTTCTTACGCTTCAGGTGTAGGTGGCGGTCGTACAGGTATCATCGAAACTTCTTTCCGTGAAGAAACTGAAACTGACTTATTCGGTGAGCAAGCAGTTCTTTGTGGTGGTGCTGTTGAATTGGTTAAAATGGGCTTCGAAACTTTGGTTGAAGCGGGTTATGCACCAGAAATGGCTTACTTCGAATGCTTACATGAACTTAAGTTAATCGTTGACTTAATGTTCGAAGGCGGTATCGCTGACATGAACTACTCAGTTTCTAACAATGCTGAGTACGGTGAATATGTGACTGGTGCTGAAGTAATCAATGAACAGTCTCGTGAAGCAATGCGTAATGCATTGAAACGTATCCAATCTGGTGAATATGCGAAAATGTTCATTCAAGAAGGTGCATTAAACTACCCATCTATGACTGCTCGTCGTCGTCAAAATGCTGTGCATGGTATCGAAGTAACAGGTAACAAGTTACGTGCGATGATGCCTTGGATTCAAGCGAACAAAATCGTAGACAAAGAAAAGAACTAAGGTTGCGTTACGTGCCTTAAAAAATGGGAAAGCAGTGCTTTCCCATTTTTTTCGTGCCTTGGATTCAAGCGAACAAGATCGTAGACAAAGAGAAGAACTAAGTTTTAGTTTAATCTTTAAAAGCCCTTGTTTATACAAGGGCTTTTTTATTGCATCACTTAAAGTACTGTACCTTGTGATGATAGCCTAATCTTGCCGTTTAGGTTGTTAAGTTAATTCTCACGGCTCGTATGGAAGTAAGCAGAATTTTCAAGATGTTACTGAGAGTATAAAAATAAATCATCTGATAAGGAGTGTAGTCACTTATTTGCTTTAAATATAAAAAACTTCATATTCTTAGTCTTTTTTAATAACAGAGTTATAACAAACAGCATGATAAAAAGGCATACTATATACATGTTTAAAGCATTTATTAAAGGTAGTGCATCTTTTATAATTGTTGATTGCTTTTAAAATTGCAGTAAAAAAACAAGAATTTTCATTGGTTTGAAATGAATATGTGTTTTTATTCTATTGATTTATAAAATGAAAAAGACTTGACCTTATACTAGATGATGTTATTGTTAAGAAAAGTTTATGAATACACAATTTGTATCTTTTTCGAGTGTGAAGGATCGTTCTGATTTCGAGTAATTCGCTCAACAAATAAAAAAAGTACTGAATAATCATGGAAGTCCTTTATGGTTCACGTTGATTACGATAGCACATGGGTCATCGTTTCCATTTTGGTTGCAGTAGCGACTTGTTATGCGGCAGTTTCAATGGAAGAACTCGTTTTTAAAGCTGCTTATAAAAAGTTGGAGAAAAGCATTTTAGTAACGAGTGGGTTGACTTTAGGCTTGGCAATATGGGCAATGCATTTTATTGGAATGCTCGCGAGCCATTTGCCTGAAGGCTATCATTTTGATATTAGTTTGACTGTGCTTTCATATTTGATAGGCGCAACTGCTTCGGTATTTGCTGTTTGGCTAACGACTAGACCTACTTTACCTATGCCACGTCTGATCTTAGGTGCATTATTCTTAGGGCTAGGGATATCTGGAATGCATTACACGGGGATGTTGTCGCTTTCAGTTGAACACCATCAATTGAGATATGATCCATTACTCGTGATTTGTTCAGTACTCATCGCTGTATGTGGTTCTGGTTTGAGCTGTTTATTCATTTTTAAATACAAAACCGCGGTTAAATATAAAACTGCACTAAAGGCTGTTGTTGCAATATTGATGGCTTTTAGTATTGTAGGTATGCATTACACGGGTATGGCAGCCACTTATTTTGATACACGATTTGCGGAAGCACTTGGCTCAGCACATACAGAGCAAGCCGTTTTATTGTTTACTATTATTTTTATTACCAGTTTGGTATTTGTAGCTGGTTTTGCCGTCGCAGTTTTAGAAGCCCGACTAGAGGAGCGTAATCAACAATTAGTTAGAATAAATAAAGAATTAGCAACTCACTCACTACATGATTCATTAACAAAGTTGCCGAATCGATTATATTTGACAGATTATGCGGAAGTAATCTTCAGCCATCATCGCTTACGAGAAGAAAAAGCAGCATTTTTATATGTAGATTTAGATCGCTTTAAATCGGTAAATGATGCTTTTGGACACCATATTGGTGATCAACTTTTAATTCAAATGGCCAATCGGTTACATGAAAAATTAAGTTCAAGCCATAAGCTATTTCGTATTGGTGGTGACGAGTTTGTATTGATCTCTGAAAATACTGATGTTAATCAAGCGATGTTGCTGGCAGAAGAAGTTCTGCATTTTATTCAAGAGGCATATCTGATCGCGACAAAAGAAATTAATATTTCTGCAAGTTTGGGAATTGCGATGTATCCTGAGCACGGTACGAATCTTCAGGATTTATTAATTAATGCAGATGTAGCAATGTTGGCATCTAAAGAGCAGGGTAGAAATACGTTTACTGTTTTCCACTCTACAACAGATCAGCAAGATGTTCGTAGCCAATCCAAATTAATTAATGATTTGTATAAAGCTGTAGATGAGCAGCAATTTGTTTTATTTTATCAGCCTAAATTTACTGCGAATTATCAAGTTTGTGGTATTGAAGCGCTCATTCGTTGGCAGCATCCAAGCTTAGGTTTGTTGACTCCTCAAATGTTTATTGAGGGAGCAGAAAAAACAGGTTTGATTATTCCGATGGGATATTGGGCATTGGAGCAAGCTTGTCAGCAGATTCAAAAATGGGAACGAAGTAATAGTCCTTTTTATCCAATTGCCGTCAACTTATCTGCATTACAATTTGAAAATAAAAAACTTTTTAACGTATTAGAACAGCTCTTAGAACAATATCAAATTCAGCCCCACAATCTTATTTTAGAAATCACTGAATCAACAGCAATGCATCATATTGATTCAAGTATTCGCACTTTAGAACGCTTGCGTAAGTTGGGAATTCGGATCGCCATTGATGATTTTGGAACTGGCTATTCAAGCTTTTTATATTTAAAAGATCTGCCTGTTGATGAACTTAAAATTGATCGCGGTTTTCTCATAGATTTACAACCAAACTCGAAAGAAGAGGCAATTCTAGAAAGTATCATTCACCTTGCCGCTAGGTTAGGCTTAATCGTCACAGCTGAAGGTGTAGAAACACAGCAACAAGCTGATATTTTAACTAATTTAGGATGTAATCAGTTACAGGGATACTTGCTTGGCAGACCTGTTAATATTGATAGTCTGGTATTGCAACGGCAGCCACATTTTGCCTAATTTTAAATAATCTGGTTTTTATATAACAATTGATCTGCATTAAAGGCTGTTTATTTGTTCAACAGCAACAGCCTTTATGGGACGTATGAACCTTTAATCAGAACGTTGGCATAGCCATTCGGTTACAACAGGCCATACAGTCAGTGGGGCCTGATTACCTGAGACTAGTCCCATATGTCCACCTGGCACCACCTTAAAAAGTAAATATAAAAAATATATTGGTAGACATTGCCTCATGGCTTAAGGGACATTTTTTATTTTAAAATTAATAATATTCATCTAATGTGTAAATGATGAAATAAAATTAACTTTTATAATAATTCACTAGTTTTGTGATAAGATGAATTTAATTCAATTTCATCCATATGAACATTGTCTGCTGTATTGTATTGAAACAAGCGAAGGCATGTTTTACAGGTTATTTGCATGCTTGAATTTCGTCATTTAAAGACATTAACCGCCTTGCGTGAACATGGTTCACTGGTTGCTGCGGCAACAGATCTGTGTTTAACCCCATCTGCAATTTCCCATCAATTGAAAGAGCTGGATCTATGGTTTGGTGTAGAGGTGGTGAATCGCCGTAGCCGACCTGTATCATTTTCCAATGTTGGTTTGCGCTTGCTCAAGCTGGCGGATGATATATTGCCCCAAATCCAGATTGCACATACCGATATTACGCGTATTGTGCATGGGCAGACAGGTCGCATCATTTTTTCTTCAGAATGCCATAGCTGTTTTGACTGGCTGATGCCGTTGCTGAATCAATATCGCCAGCAATATCCAGATGTTGACCTGGACTTTGTTTCTGGTTTTGAGTCCAATCCACATGAGTTGTTGCAAAATGCGGAATTTGACTTGCTGATTACCGCGGACCCGATTGCCTTAAAAGGTATTGAGTATTTTCCGATTTTTGAATATGAATCCAGACTGGTTTTATCTAATACTCATCCACTGGTTCGGGCGGAAAAGATCACGATTCAAGAGTTGGCAGAGCAAACGCTAGTGACTTATCCTGTAGATAAACATCGTCTGGATATTATGGCGAAGCTGTTTATTCCAGCCAATCTGCATCCCAAAGAAATTCGTACCACTGAGTTGACGCAAATGTTAATTCAACTGGTGGCGAGTGGACGTGGGATTTCAGCACTCCCTGACTGGGTGGTGAATGAATATGAACAAAAAGGCTGGGTCACTTCACGCCGTCTGGATTGTGTGTCATCCAAAGGTTTGCGCCGTACTCTTTATGCAGGTTATCGTACGGAAGATAAAGATAAGAGTTATTTTGAGGGCTTTTTAAATCAACTGGATAAGTTCTCTAAAAAGCGCAATCATTATTACGACTAGACTTGTTTGGGCTGGTTGTATGTCGATTGGAAACACGGGGAAACGTTATCAATTCAGGCAAATCCCTCTATAATATGCGTCATATATTATCTTGGCTGATCATGGGTGCTCATTAATCGTGATGAGCCTCATTTATTATTCTGTTGAAGCCAATTTCAGATTATCTTCTATTTTATTCATCTTTACACACTTATGTGCCAATGCTGGTACATAAGAGGCATTATTAGGTACCAGCATGGAAATCAAGGTTAATTATCTCGACAATCTTCGTCAGGAAGCCAGGTTCGATGATTTTACAGTAATCGCGGATCAACCGATCCGTTATAAAGGCGATGGCTCAGCACCAGGCCCATTCGACTATTTTTTGGCTTCATCGGCGTTATGTGCAGCTTACTTTGTTAAGGTGTATTGTGCAGCGCGTGATATTCCAACTGACAATATCCGCTTGTCACAAAACAATATTGTTGACCCAGAAAACCGCTACAAACAGATTTTTAAAATTCAGGTGGAATTACCTGCCGACATTTCTGAAAAGGACCGTCAGGGCATTTTACGCTCGATTGACCGTTGTACTGTCAAGAAAGTGATTCAGACAGGGCCTGAATTTATTATCGAAGAAGTTGAAAATATTGATGCCAATGCACAGGCATTGCTGATGCCAAGTCTGGCTTCAGAAAGCAGCACCTATATTCAGGGCAAGGATTTACCTTTAGAACAGACCATTGCCAATATGTCCAGCATTTTGGCTGGCTTGGGTATGAAGATTGAAATTGCCTCATGGCGTAATATTGTACCCAATGTCTGGTCACTGCATATTCGTGATGCACAATCGCCGATGTGTTTTACCAATGGCAAGGGTTCAACCAAGGAAAGTGCTTTGGCATCGGCACTGGGCGAATTTATTGAGCGTTTAAACTGTAACTTCTTCTATAACGACCAGTTTTGGGGGGAAGAGATCGCTAACGCTGAGTTTGTGCATTATCCTGATGAAAAGTGGTTCCAGCCAGGCCCGAATGGTGAATTGCCAGTAGAAATTCTGGATGAATACTGCCTTGAGATTTATAACCCTGATGATGAATTGCTGGGCACGCATTTATATGACACCAACTCAGGTAATACCGAGCGAGGCATCTGTTCATTGCCATTTGTTCGTCAGTCGGATGGTGAGGTGGTGTATTTCCCATCCAATCTGATTGAAAATCTCTATCTCAGTAACGGGATGAGTGCAGGCAACACTTTGGCTGAGGCACAGGTGCAGTGTCTTTCTGAAATCTTTGAACGTGCAGTGAAACGTGAGATTCTGGAGGGCGAAATGACACTACCAGATGTGCCGCAACAGGTTCTGGAAAAATATCCAGCAATTCTGGCTGGTATCAGGGGGCTGGAGGAACAGGGCTTCCCTGTGCTGGTGAAAGATGCCTCGCTGGGCGGTCAGTTCCCTGTAATGTGTGTAACGCTGATGAATCCACGTACAGGTGGAGTCTTTGCCTCATTTGGTGCACACCCAAATTTTGAAGTGGCATTGGAACGTAGCCTGACCGAGTTGTTACAAGGCCGTAGTTTTGAGGGGCTGAATGATTTGCCACAGCCAACGTTCCAAAGTAATGCGGTGACTGAACCCAACAATTTTGTCGAGCATTTTATTGATTCGAGTGGCTTGGTGTCATGGCGCTTTTTTAGTTCCAAAGCTGAGTTCGATTTTGTCGAGTGGGACTTTACCAATCAGGGGCAAAACAGCAATGTGGAAGAGGCGGAAGAGTTGTTTGCCATTCTTGAGCAGATGGGTAAAGAAGTCTATATGGCGGTATATGAGCATCTAGGTGCAACCGCTTGCCGTATCCTCGTGCCTGATTATTCCGAGATTTATCTGGTGGAAGACCTCATCTGGGACAACACCAACAAGGCGCTGTCATTCCGTGAAGATATTCTGAACCTGCATCGTCTGGATGATGACAGTTTGGAGGCATTGCTTGAGCGTCTGGAAGAATGTGAACTGGACGATTACACAGAGATCGCCACATTGATCGGTATTGAATTTGATGACAATACAGTGTGGGGGCAACTCACCATTCTTGAGTTAAGACTGTTGATTTATCTTGCCTTGCAACAGTTTGAAGAAGCAAAAGAATTGGTCGAGCAGTTCCTACAATACAACACCAACACGGTTGAACGTGGCCTGTTCTATCAGTGCATGAATGTGGTGCTGGAAGTGATTCTGGATGATGAGCTGGAACTCGATGATTATCTAATTAACTTCCGCCGTATGTTTGGTGATGAACGGATGGATGCGGTACTTGGATCGGTAGATGGCAGTGTTCGTTTCTATGGTCTCACCCCAACCAGTATGAAACTGGAGGGACTGGATCGACACTTGCGCCTGATTGACAGTTATAAAAAGCTGCATACCGCACGTGCCAGGGCTGTTGCCGCCTAATTGGGTAGATAAGGCATAATTCTTCCAGACAAACCAAAAAGTCCAAAGCAAAGATATAGATTGAGTTTATAAAGCTAGGTGGCTCAATCCCAAAATCCACTGGATTACCCACTATGCCTATACAACGCTAAATCTGCTACAATTGCGCCAATTTTGAATTCCCACTTTTTTCGGCTATGTACACATTTGGAGTTGTGTACATAACTGTGTACATATTGAAGATTTTTCTCATGAGTTTTAAAGACGAACTAGCGGCACAGGTTGCCCAGCGACGTACCTTTGCTATTATTTCCCACCCCGATGCGGGTAAGACCACCATGACTGAAAAACTGCTGTTATGGGGTAAGGCCATTCAGGTTGCGGGAATGGTGAAAAGCCGTAAGTCGGATCGTGCAGCGACATCTGACTGGATGGAAATGGAAAAGGAGCGTGGTATTTCGATTACCACCTCAGTGATGCAGTTTCCCTATAAAAAGCACACCATCAACCTTCTCGATACCCCAGGACACGAAGACTTCTCGGAAGATACCTACCGCACCTTAACCGCTGTGGATTCTGCCTTAATGGTGATTGACGGCGCAAAAGGTGTTGAGGAACGTACCATTAAATTGATGGAAGTGTGTCGTATGCGTGACACACCGATCATTTCATTCGTCAACAAAATGGACCGTGAAATTCGCGAGCCATTGGAATTGCTTGATGAGATTGAGAATGTCCTGAAAATTCGTTGTGTGCCAATTACATGGCCTTTAGGTATGGGTCGTGACTTTGCAGGGGTTTATAACCTACTTGAAAACAAGTTATATGTTTATAAAGCAGGTTTTGGCTCAACCATTACCGATATTGAATTGCGTGATGGTTATGACCATGCTGATATTCGTGAAAAAGTGGGTGAGTTAGCTTGGGCTTCTTTTGAGGAGTCGCTTGAGCTGGTACAAATGGCAAATGAACCATTAGACCGTGAGCTGTTTCTGCAAGGCAAGCAAACCCCTGTATTGTTTGGTACAGCGTTGGGTAACTTTGCGGTTGACCATGTACTGGATGCCTTTATCAACTGGGCACCAGAACCGAAAGCACATCCAACTCAGGAACGTACTGTCGATGCCAATGAAGAGGGTTTTACGGGCTTCGTGTTTAAAATTCAGGCCAACATGGACCCGAAACACCGTGACCGTATTGCCTTTATGCGTATTTGCTCAGGTAAATATGAAAAAGGCTTGAAAATGAATCATGTGCGTATCGGTAAGGATGTGCGTATCAGTGATGCCCTAACATTCCTTGCGGGTGAGCGTGAACATCTGGAAGAGGCTTGGCCTGGAGATATCATTGGTCTGCATAACCACGGCACCATCCAGATCGGTGATACCTTTACCAGCGGTGAAAACCTGCATTTTACGGGGATTCCACACTTCGCCCCTGAAATGTTCCGTCGTGTCCGTTTACGTGATCCGTTAAAGTCCAAGCAATTGCAAAAAGGCTTGAAAGAGCTGTCTGAAGAGGGCGCGACACAGGTGTTTATGCCACAAATCAACAATGACCTGATTGTCGGTGCGGTGGGTGTGTTACAGTTTGATGTGGTCGCGTACCGTCTAAAAGAAGAATATAAGGTGGACTGTATTTATGAGCCTGTAAGTGTACATACCGTGCGCTGGATTCATTGTGATGATGAAAAAATTCTGAATGAGTTCAAGAAAAAAGCGCATGATCAGTTATCGGTAGATGGCGGTGGTCATCTGACTTATCTTGCGCCAAGCCGTGTCAACTTGCAGTTGATGCAGGAACGCTGGCCAGATATTCAGTTCCGTAACACACGGGAACACTAAAATATATAAAAACAGCTTCTAATTAGAGGCTGTTTTTAATTGAACAAACTAAAAATAAGGCATGATGAGATGAACACTTTAAAACCACTTTTTGCTGTCAGTATAATGATTGGAATGATGGCTTTAACGGCATGTGATCATCCAAAGAAAAATGAGGCGGATTCAGCCCAAGCCACAGGACAGAGTGCTGCGCCAGTCGAGAAAGCTGAGGTTTTACCCTATCTCAATATGCAGGAAGCTAAGGCGGATTATGCCTTGCCATTTTGTGAAAAGAAAAACTGTATTGATGTCGACATTCAAACCATTAAAACTCAGGATCAATGGCTGAATGCATGGATTACAAAAAATCAGGCCAACGTAATCCAGCAACAGATTGAACAGAATAAAAACCTGACCTTGCAACAGGCCATCAACGCCTATGTAAAAAAGTCAGATGAATGGCAGGATAAATATTCAAAAAACAAGGCCTATGAGCTGCATTTGAATACCCGTATTGCATCGCAGCGGAATCAGTATGTGTTGCTGCAAGTGGGGGTAAATGCCCAGCAGGAAGATATTGCAGTCAAGGACCGTTTTTATTTCTTTGTTGCAGACCGTAAACTACAAAAAAGTCTTAGTATTTTGGATGTGATTCAGAATAATCAGCAAAATGCACTGAATGACATTATTCAGGCACATTATCAACAATGGATTGACAAACAATCCACAGAAGTGAAGAAACAGGTGCCGAAAAAACTCTATTGGGGACAGGCGGACTGGTTCTTTGATGGCGAGGGCATTGGCCTGCATTACCGTGCCAATGAAATCAGTAAGGATGCACCACAACTGGATATTTATTTAAGCACTGAACAAAGCAAACAGATGCTACAACCTGAAATTTATCAGCAAATGTTTTAATCTACTTGCTTGAGTTTCGTATAGAAATTGCATGCGCTTATAGCGGTTTTGCTTTAACTTCGATAGCATTTAAAAATCTTGTGTAATAACAATACTGATAGGTTTTAAATGAAAGCATTTTATAAATATAGCATTCTTGCAGGTGCCATTTTGCTTGCTGCTTGCCAGCCGAAATCAGAGCCGAAAGAATCACAGGATAAACTGACAGATCCGCCAGTGGTACAGCAAACTGCTGAGCCAATTCTGCGTGGTGAAACCGTGAAATTGCAGGTAAATTTACCTGAATGTAAAGGCAATACTTGTCCAGATTTTAGCGTTGAACGATTACAAAGTAATTTCCCGTTCATTGACCAGTTACTGGATCAACAGATTCTCGATCAACTGAGTAAAATGCTCGATGTCGTTGATGCTGATGCTTCAGCAGCATCTACAGCAAAAACGACTGAGCAAAAAATAGGTTTAGATGCTCAGGCACAAGCCTATGCTAATGCGTTTGTGAAGATTGATGAAGAGTTAAAAGCGCTCAGTAGTAGTCATCAGATCAGTTTGATGATTAAGCCTAAAATTTTACAATCGAAAGGCAAGCTAGCAACTGTAGTGTTAAATAGCAGCAGTTATTTGGGGGGAGCACATGGTTCAACCTCTCAACGTTACTATAACTTTGATTTAGCGAACCAAAAACAGATTCAATTGCGTGACCTATTATTACCGAAGCAAAAAGCAACTCTAGACAAATTGGCGCATGATGCATTTAAAGTGTGGATTGTCGATTCAAAACTCGCCACTGACCCGAAAGAATATGAACAGGCTTGGCCATTCCAAGTCACCGATAATTTCTTATTAGGTGAGCAGGGGTTAATTCTACAGTATGGTGAATATGAGATTGGTCCTTATGTCGTCGGTTTGCCGCGGTTAGTGATTCCATTTACTGAATTGCAGGGTGTTTTAAAACCTGAATATCTACCAAAAATAGATACGCCCGCAGCATCTACGCCTGCTGCAAGTACGCCAAGTCAAAGTTAATGCAACTGTTCGATACCCATACGCATTTTGATGTTGCCGATTTTGATCTTGATCGGCAACATCTGGCTGAGCAAGCAAAACGGGTTGGGGTCGATGCTTTGGTGTTGATTGGTTTTGTTGAATCCCGATTCGATGATCTGATTCAAACTCATCAACAATTACAATGTTGGGAAAATGTGCCAAGCTTTTATCTGGCACCTGGCTTGCATCCATTTTATATCGAACAACATCAGCCAGAACATTTACAGCGGCTTGAGCAAGTCTTAGAACAGCATGACTGTGTGGCTGTAGGTGAAATTGGTTTAGATACTTTTTTAAAACAACATAAACAGCCTGAGCTTTTTGCCAAACAGCAGCATTATTTTAATGCCCAACTTGAACTGGCAACGCATTATCAAAAACCTGTGTTGCTGCATATTCGTAAGGCCCATGCCGAAACCCTTGCTATTTTAAAGGCGCAGAAATTCAAGTTCGGTGGTATTGCGCATGCCTTTAGTGGTGGTGTGGAAGAAGCCAAGGCACTGGTCAAACTGGGTTTTAAAATTGGTGTGACGGGGCAGATCACTAATCCGAATACCAAAAAGTTACATCAGGTGGTACAGGCGATTGGGGCTGAACATTTGGTGATTGAAACTGATTGTCCTGATATGACACCGTTGTGTTGCCAGACCTCAACCGAACACCACACGAGAAATACACCTGTGAATTTACCTTACGTATTAGAGGGGTTAAGCCAAGTTCTCAATATAGAATCTGAAAAATTAGCTCAAAGGCTATGGGAAAATAGTTTACATGCTTTAAATCTGCCCGTTAATCATAAGGGTATTTAAGGTGAATGGCTAAATCATCGGCATTGAAAATAGTATCTAATAGGTCGACTCGTTGTTTTAAATTGAAATTTTCATTTTGATAGCGAGTATTTTGCCATAGTGGAAATCTCTTTTTTAGATTATGTGCAACACAATAATCGCCCACCATATTTAATGCTAAACTAATAAATAAATTAGGACTTACGCATTGACAGATTCAAAAAAGTATTAAAATGCTTTATAAAGTATCTGTGATCAGACGAATTAAACATGCTTCTACAGCAACTTGTACTCTACCCATTTATATGGGCTTTCTCATGACAGAACCGAACTCTATTAGCTGTACACAACTTGCCGAGACTTATAACATCTCGCATGATAGTGTAAATCGCTTTCTAGAGCG
>CAZKJI010000065.1:0-12012 GCA_964553005.1 uncultured Acinetobacter sp.
ATTGGCATCTACGTTTAAACGTTGTGCTAATTGCTCTGGGCGAGTTTTAATAAATAATAAATCTGATAGTTCATCGAACTGACTTTTATCCAGTTGATTTTCGCCATCTTTGACATGAGCTAACCATGCTTTAAAGACCAGCACGGCACCACCACGAAGTAGCATACTCCACATTTGATGACGTGTTTCATGATCCAAATGAGCGGATTCTGTTTCTAATACATCCAAGAATTTTTGTTCTTGTAACGCTAGTTTTTCAAATAATCCCAGACCTTGTGGCTGATAAGCTGCTGGTGCAAATACATCAAAATTCAGCTCATGGAATACATTGAGGGCAAGGGGGACGGCTGCTTGATAAAGTGTATTCAATGCTTTTAGATGAGTATCATCTAAGTTGCTCTGTACAAAAATATCCTGCCAGTTGAGCTCTGGTAATAAGGCATTGGCACTGTATTGGCGGTAAAATTGTAACTCGTTATGTTCTGAAGTGGCTTGATTGCTATTCATGATCATGTCCTTTATGGCGATTGTGTTAGAAACCTAAAACAGCAAAGAGATCGGTTGCTATCATTTTGATCAATTTATGCGTGATTCAGAAAACAAGTAGAATACGACTAAAGTTGTATATGTGGTTTTTATGGTAATATTTATTAACAAAAACAATATCTTAACTAATTGTAAATAAGTGTACAAACGTTCACTAGTGTAAGTGAACGTTTTTGCCATAGCCAATAAATTTTTGAGCATTTTGGTCAATTTATTGTCATTTTAATGCGCTTTTTTTGATGGTTTTTGCCTATGTTTCAAAATATTTTGCCATTTAGCTCATTGGCATAATTTTTAAACCAGAAAGCCATGCACGTAAACCCGCAGGTTTGAGCGGTTTTTTCAATAGAACAATATTTTGCTGTTTCAAATATTGAGGCAACTCAGGATCAGAATCTGCTGTAATTAATGCGACTGGAATGTGTGCAGGGCGATATTGTTCAATAAAATCTAATCCACGTTGATTATGATTTAAATGCTGATCGATTAACCACACTTGAATATCTTCTTGTTCAATTAGTTCTAGTGCTTCCGATGGCTCAGTTGCTGTAAAAATTTGATAGCCCCACTTACTTAATAAAGTCCGCATACCTTGTAAAATAGTTTCATCATTGTCTAAACAAAGCACTTTATATGCAGTATGTTGCAGTGCGGTCACATGCGATGTAGTCGCTTGAATTTTTGGTGCTTCGGCGAGCGGGACTTCGATCATAAAGCAAGAACCTTTACCTAATTCTGAGTAGACATGCACTGGGAAATCCAGCAGGCTGGTCATACGTTGAACAATCGCGAGACCAAGTCCAAGTCCTTGTTCACCCCAGGGTGAGGTATGCCCGCAACGCTCAAATTCTTGGAATAATTTCACCCGTTGTTGTTCATTGATGCCAGGTCCTGTATCCCAAACACCGATTCGAATATGGTTTGGTCTTTGTGCAGAACGTAATACACCAACAACGACACGACCTTGTGCTGTATAACGCAATGCATTACTAACGAAATTCTGAATAATTCGTCGCATCCATTGTGGATCGGTATCAACCCAGAATTGAGTATCGTGTACAGACAGTTGAATATTACGCTGCGCTGCAATTGATTTGAATTGAAGTTCAAGATCACTCAATAAGTCGTGTAATGAATACGCTTGGCGTTTTGGTTGGATGGTTCCACCTTCTAAACGGGCAATATCGAGTAGGGCAGAGAGCATGCTTTCAGCACCATACAGTGCGCGATCAAGTTGTTGTAAGGTTTGTTGGTCTTCAGTTGAGCTGACACTCTGTTCCAATGCCGTACTGAACAAACGTGCTGCATGCATCGGTTGCAGTAAATCGTGACTGGCCGCTGCCAAAAATCGACTTTTAGATTGATTGGCTTTATCGGCTTGTTCACGGGCAAGTTGCTGTTCAGTTAGTGCATTTGCAAGCTGTTGAGTGCGGTCATTGACCCGTTCTTCCAGCACTGCTTCATTTTCACGGAATGCGGTAATATCGGCGAAGGTCGTGACGAATCCTCCACCCTCAATAGGATTACCGCGCATTTGAATGACCAAGCCATCTTTACGAATACGTTCAAATTCATGGGCGCTACCGACTTTCATCCAGTGAATTCGTTTACGCACATGTTCTTCAACTGAACCGGGTCCACATTCTCCACGTTCTGCGTTATATCGAATTAAATCTGCAATTGGACAACCGACATAGACGAGGTCTTTAGGATAATCAAATAAGGTAAGATATTGATTATTCCATGCAACCAAACACATATTTTTATCAACAACACTTACCCCTTGAGTCATGTGGTCGATCATGGTCATCAAAAGATTTTGGTTAAAGCGTTGCCATTGTGAAGCTTGATCGAGAATATTCGCGACTTGCCCCAATGCTAATCCATTATTGATCATGGCGGTGGTGAGCAAAGTACGTGCTGATGCAGCACCAATAATGCCTGCCAAGTATTGTTCAGTGAAGCGCCACCACATGCCATTTGCAACATGATTTTCATTGAGTACGACATGGTTTTGCTCACAGAACTGCTGGAATGCCTGTGTAGTGGGGCGGTCTCCTGTAATCCGTTTTGCCAGTGCCAGCAGGTCACCCACCTTAAGGCGAGCCGCATTCTGATGCAGGTCAGTTAGGTCGGTATTGGACTGGGCAGAGGGCAGGGGCTTGCTTTCATAGTAGAAAAAGCTTTCCGCCTGAATCTGTTCCGCAACACTTGGGCGATACAAACGAGAACCCCAAATATAGCAAATAATATTCAGTCCCAAAGACCACAGTACCCCGTGGGTCAGGGGTGCAAAGGATTCAAAACCGAGCAGGGCTTCTGGACGCAAGGCGTTGATGTCAAATGGGCCAAACATCAACAAATGCTGGGCAAAAGCCTGATAATACTCAGGCAGGCTGCGTAATATCGTTGGAAAAAGTAGTGTGTAGCTCCACATTGCAAAACCAATCAACAGGCCTGCATACACACCTTGACGGCTTGCACCACGCCAATATAAACCACCGATGAGGGCTGGCGAAAATTGCGCAACTGCGCTAAAAGCCAACAGGCCAAATACTGATAATTGATTAATGTCATTAAAAAAGTGGAAGAATAAAAAACCCAGTAACATCACACTGATAATACTAATTCTTCGAGTCAGTTTGAGTACTTTTGGTAATTGTTGATCATGTCGAGAGATAATCTTAAAGTGCCATAAAGCAGGCATAATTAAATCATTACTGAGCATGATCGAGAGGGCAACGGATGCCACCAGTAGCATACCTGTGGAGGCAGAGAAGCCGCCCAAAAACGCCAATAGGGTCAACCAGTCCTGTTGATAACTGAGTGGCAGGGCCAATACCGCAATATCAGGTGTACCTAATGTATCTGGGAGGGAGTGTAAGGCCCAACTGGCAATAGGAATAATCGCCATAATTGTTAAAATTAAATAAGCTGCAAACCAGCGTCTGGCCCCACGAATATGTTTTTCATCACGTAATTCGACTACGGCAACATGAAACTGGCGTGGCAGGCAAATCATGGCCAGTGCGGCGAGCAATGTCTGAATCCAGAATGTTTCAGGTACGCCAAGCTGCTGGAGGTCATGAAAATGCTGGCTGACATCGCTGCTGACCTGCTTGATGTTTTCAGGTGATTGCAATAGAAAGAAACCTGCGACGCAGAGCAATGCAAACAGCTTGACGAAAGATTCAAACGCCACCGCCAGCATCAGGCCACCATGCTGTTCGGTATGGGCAATATGACGTGTGCCAAAGATCATCGCCAAAATCGCCAGTATGCCTGTCAGCACCAGCACACTGTTGGTGGTGGTGTGGATGTGGGCATTTTGCTCAAGAATCACCGATGCACTCAGCGCAATGGCACGGAGTTGCAGGGCAAGGTAGGGCACAATGGCAATCACGGCAAGGATGGTGACCAGCGCAGCCAGACTGCCACTTTTTCCGTAGCGGGCCGCGACAAAGTCGGCAATCGAGGAAATGGCGTGGTGCTGGCGAATACGGCCCAGCCGTCTCCAGATGTCATAACCGAACCAGATAAACAACAGTGGACCCAGATAGATCGGCAGGAAAATTACCCCCTCACGAACCGCGGCTCCTGTGGCGCCGTAAAATGTCCATGATGAGCAGTACACACCCAGGGTCAGGCTTAACAGCAACATGCGGCCGCGCGGGCTAAGGCGGCTGGCGTGTTTCTCTCCGAAAAACGCGCAGCCGAATAGCACCACAATATACAGGGCAAGTACCCCAATAATCAGCCAACTGTTCATATTGCTCACGTGATCAAGTCCCATTTTTTATCATACCGCGAAGCGCGGAACGTGCGTTAAAACAAGATTACATTTAGAGACCAAAGTCTAAGTTACGAGTCAAGTGGAATCTTGCTAATTTGAATAGTGAAAAATCCCATTCGAAAAAGGGGTCCACGGTTGGACACAAAAATAAGGAGTTGGTTATGGATGATTCACAGGTAGATCGAATTCTACATAATCCAAAGTTTCAAGAAATGGTCAGCAAAAAACGCACACTGAGTTGGACATTAACAGCAATCATGTTGTTTATCTACGTTGGTTTTATGCTTTTGGTTGGCTATAACAAAGAATTTTTGGCAAGTTCATTTAGCGGCGGTATCACCACATGGGGGATGCCCCTTGGTTTAGGCATTATTGTGCTGTCATTTGTGTTGTGTGGTGTGTATTCCTACATTGCCAACAACAAGCTTGACCATCTGAATGAAGAGGCCCTCAAGGAAGTTGAGGCGATTGCACACGAAAAAGGGAAGCACTGAGATGAAAGGAACATCAATCAAGGCGGCGGTGTTTGCATTTGCAAGCCTATGTTGCTCAGGTCTCGCATTTGCTGGTCCAGATTTGGGTGCGGCAGAGCAGCAGGCCACCAACTGGCATGCAATCATCATGTTCATGATCTTTGTTGGCTTCACCCTGTTCATTACCAAGTGGGCGGCTAAACAGACCACCAATGCCAGTGATTTCTATACCGCAGGCGGTGGGATCAGTGGCTTCCAGAATGGTCTGGCGATTGCGGGTGACTATATGTCGGCGGCATCGTTCCTCGGTATTTCCGCGATGGTGTTTAGCTCAGGTTTTGATGGCCTGCTCTATTCACTGGGTTTCATGGTCGGCTGGCCAATCGTATTGTTTCTTGTGGCGGAACGGTTGCGTAACCTTGGAAAGTATAATCTGTCTGACGTGGTGTCATTCCGTCTCGAAGAAAAGCCGGTGCGTACCCTGGCGGCATTCAGTTCACTGGTTGTGGTGGCATTCTATCTCATCGCACAAATGGTGGGTGCGGGTCAGTTGATCAAGCTGCTTTTCGGCCTGAACTACAATATTGCTGTTGTGATCGTGGGTCTGTTGATGATGGCCTATGTGATCTTCGGTGGTATGCTGGCAACCACATGGGTACAGATCATCAAGGCGGTGATGCTGCTCAGTGGTGCGACATTCATGGCATTCATGGTGATGAAAGCGGTTGGCTTTAGTTTCACCAATATGTTTAACCAAGCGATTGGTGTATATAGCCAGGCACACAGTATGAGCTGGGATGAAGCCGCAAAAATTATGGGGCCAGGCAAGCTTGCCGCAAACCCGATTGATGCACTGTCACTTGGTCTTGCCTTGATGTTTGGTACAGCAGGTTTGCCACACATCTTAATGCGTTTCTTCACTGTAAAAGATGCGAAAGAAGCGCGTAAATCAGTTGTGGTTGCAACAGGCTTCATTGGTTACTTCTATCTGCTCACCTTCATTATTGGTTTTGGCGCGATTCTGTTTGTTGCCAACAATCCACAGTTCCTTGATGTGGCCAAAGCCGCAGTGACAGGTAAACTGGAATTGGTGGGCGGTAACAATATGGCGGCGGTTCACCTGAGTGATGCAGTGGGTGGTGACCTGTTCATGGGCTTCATCTCAGCAGTAGCATTTGCAACCATCCTCGCGGTGGTGGCTGGTTTAACCCTGTCAGGTGCGTCAGCAATTTCACATGACCTTTATGCCAACGTATTCAAGAAAGGCCAAACCACCCCACAGTCTGAATTGCGTATGTCAAAAATTGCAACTTTGGGCTTGGCGATCTTTGCCATGATCTTGGGTATTCTGTTCGAGAAACAAAACGTGGCGTTCATGGTCGGTTTGGCGTTCTCAGTGGCGTGCTGTGCAAACTTCCCAGTGCTGGTGTTGTCTATGTTCTGGAAAGGCTTAACGACTCGTGGTGCGGTTATCGGTGGTGTAGTTGGTTTAGTTGGTGCAGTGACTTTGATTATCTTATCAAAAGCAGTTTGGGTGGATACGCTTGCGATCTCAGAAACAGCACCAAACCCATTTAATGGTCCTGCATTATTTGCTATGCCATTATCTTTCTTATGCTGCTGGTTCTTCTCTGTAACAGACAAGTCAGCACGCGCTCAAAAAGAACGCAAAGCATTCGACGCACAGTTTGTTCGCTCACAAACAGGTATTGGAATCTCAGGTGCATCTGATCACTAAGTAGATTCTATGCTTTATTAAAAAGCCCTCATCATTGAGGGCTTTTTAATTGCTAATGCATACTGGCCAGTTGTTGTGCTTGATTGCGATATAGAGACAAGCCAAGTTTTTGCAGATGGCGTCCATTATGCTCAAGAAATTGATTCAATCGTGGAATATGTTTAGCACCTGAGTAAAGTGCCAAATTTCGACCAATCAAATAATAAGCAAACCAAGAGGCCGACTGAGGGTTTAAACCCAACAATTTCATCTTCTTACGCCCTATAAAGAACTGGGTAATTTCCAGATGCTGTTTGTACGCCAGTTTTTGCTGGAAAGAGCGCAGATAGCGATATTTCCGTTCAAAAGGTTCTTTAGATAGACTGGACCCCAGCGAAACACTGCTGGCATCAGATTCAGGATGTGCAAACTGCATCCAGTACATGAGTTTCCAGCCATCAGCTTCATTATCCACTAACCATTTTTCTTCAATGCCCATCAACCAGCCTGCGTATTTCCAGAAATGTAAAAAGCTGTCAATTTCTTGCTTGTTTGGAAAAATCCCCAAAGCCCGAATACCCAGCAATACCACACCGCTAAAGGCAATATTGGTCATGGCCTGATCATATTGATTGATAGGCAAACCCCAAGTTTCAGCATCCCATTTTTCAGATTTTTGCAGTTGATGACGCACCAGCGAATGAATAAAACGCACAAAAATCGTTGAGGTAAAGCCCTTGCTAAAACGTTCAAACCCATCTTGTTCAGTGATATCGACCCACCATTTGGTGGTTTCGGCTAGGCGAGTGCCCGCCTGTTTCTTTAATGCGCCTGTCAACACCAATGGCTGGTTAAAGCCAGGATACAGATATCCTGTCATGAGGGAAACATCTCTCAGGATGAGGCCATTATTCACACCCAGACGGTAGGTAAATTTCAGGGCTTCATCAATCTTGCCTTGATCGTACCAAACGGGTTTTTGCTCAATGAGCTGAAAAAAATTGCTGAGTTCAGGAATCTCATGCGGCAGCTTGTCCAAACCCTCATATAGTGCCGTTTCAAAATACTTGCGGTGCTGTTTTGGGTTTTGCAGCACCCAGCGCAACACCTGATCCATCGGCTCATCACCACTTTGCAACGCTGTGTTCAAGGAGAGATATTCTTGATAATTCGGTTGAATTTGTTGATGCGTCATATAACCAAGAATTTTGGTTTTAATATTTGATTGAATCATGTCTTCAAACGCAGCCAAGCGTTTAGGTTTAACGATGCTTTGCATTGCATAAAGCCCCTGATTGTTATTTAATCAAAGCTTAATATGAATAAATATTCGTATTCAATTCGCATTTTCCTTGAGGCTGAGCATGAGAAAAAGACCACAGCAGCAACGTGCCAAAATGATCGTGGAAAGCATTTTGCAGGGGACGCAAAAATGCATTTCTGAATATGGTGTATTGCATATCACTACACCGAAAATCTCTGAAAAATCAGGGGTAAGTGTTGGATCAATTTATCAATATTTTGAAAATAAAGAACAGATTGTTGCTGAACTATTGTTACGTAAAAGCGAAAATTTAGGGCAAGCACTAAAGCAGTTAGTGATGCTGCAACAACAAACAGCTATTCAAGACATCATCACATTAAGTATCGCTTTTGGTTTTGAATCATTGAAATCGGATCATGGTTTCTTTATCGAAATCTTAAAAAATTGGCATGCCTATAGTGATTCAGAAGCGGCACAAGTATTAGAGCAGCATTTCTTGGAAGTGGGTATGTACTTATTTGGACGTTATTACCCCCATTGGGATTTTGAGACTTTAAAACACAAGTCTTTTGTGATTATTAACAGTACCTTATTTACCATGATGCGTTATGCCAGTAAAAATACCTTTTTAATTGAAGAACAACGTTTGCAACAAGAACTCTCTAAAATGATTGTTGCCTTTTTAGATACGGTGTGATGCCATTAACTTAATGAAAATCATAACAATCACATGGAAAACAACATGCAAAGCTTAAAACAATTTTGGGGCAGTTTTCGTTTACTTCCATCTGCATGGTTATTGCTGGTTCAATTGGCTTTGTTAATTTTGGCGATGCTCACTTATGGAGATAGTGAATATCGTGCCTTAACTTGGTCACTAGGTGTTTTAGCTCTCTTAATTATTGCCAAGGTCATTCGCCAAACACCAGTATTCACATTTTGGGGCTTAATCTTTGTCAGTGGCGCTTTTCTGTTTTCAACTTTAATTTTTATTGGCTATGGCAATTCGACAATCCAAATCATCGCTTATAGTTTTGAAGCATTAGCGTATTTTTATGCTGCTTATGGATTATTACGTTATATGTTTGCAGATCGTTATCTCACCAAAGATGAATTATTTGCTGCAGGTGCAGTTTTTACCCTCATCGCTTGAGCATTCGCCTTTTTATATAGTATTTGCCAGTTGCTTTTACCCCATAGTTTTCAAAACCCAAATCAGCCACAAGATTTACAAGTTTGGCTTGATTTATTATTTCTGAGTTTTAGTCTGCAATCAGCAACGGGTTTATCTGATTTGATGCCAATTAGCCCAGCCGCTAGAGTATTAACCATGCTACAAATGTTTGGTGGGGTGATGTATCTCGCTGTCGTGGTTTCTCGATTAATTGCACAATACATTGCCCATTTGCCTAAGCAATCGAGCGATAAAGAATAAATACAGTTACAGCATTACAACTGCTTTATTTTTCACATTTTTTATAATCAGTATCGAGTTTTACGCCGCTGAACTCGCTTTTATTCACTATGTGAATGTCTTATTTGACCCTTAGGGTCTGTCATTATCATTAAAAAAATATGGGGGAATTATGCCTTCCAAGCCATCTTCGCAGTTTGCGAATGTGAATCCAAACGTGTTTTTAAGCACGGTGATTATCATTGCGATTTTTATCGCAATCGTCATTATCGCACCCAGTTCCTTTGAATTTCTGACACAACAACTGAAGCAATGGATTACAGATTCCTTTAGCTGGTTCTATGTCCTCTCTGTTGCGGTGTTTTTGATTTTACTGATTTATATTGCCTGTTCGGCCAGCGGCAAAATTAAATTAGGACCAGATCACAGCCAACCTCAATATAGCAATGGTTCGTGGTTTGCTATGCTGTTTACCGCAGGTATGGGCATCGGTTTGATGTTCTTCGGTGTTGCAGAACCTGTGATGCACTATGTCAGTCCACCGAGTGGTGATCCTGAAAGTATCGCATCTGCACAACAAGCCTTAAGGATTACCTTTTTCCACTGGGGTTTACATGCATGGGCAATTTACGCCGTGGTCGGATTGGCTTTGGCCTATTTTGCTTATCGTCATAATCTGCCGTTAAAAACCCGTTCCGCCTTATACCCTATTATTGGTAAGAAAATCTATGGCCCTTGGGGGGATGGGATTGATACCTTTGCCACCATTGGCACGGTTTTTGGAGTAGCGACCTCTTTAGGTTTTGGTGTTACTCAGATTAATTCTGGCTTACATTATTTATTTGGAGTGGAGCAAAGTAGCCAAGTCCAAGTGGGTTTGATTGTCTTTGTCAGTATTCTCGCTTCAATGTCAGTATTTCTCGGTTTGGATAAAGGCGTAAAACGTCTTTCTGAGCTGAATCTGGTCTTGGCTTTGGTCCTTTTAGCCTTTGTATTTATTGCTGGCCCAAGTATCTATCTACTACAAACGACCATTCAAAACATGGGTTCGTATATGTCGAACCTATTTGGTATGACCTTTAACCTCTATGCTTATCAACCGAATGGCTGGATTGGCGGTTGGACCATTATGTATTGGGCATGGTGGATTTCATGGTCGCCATTTGTAGGGATGTTTATTGCCCGTGTATCGCGGGGCCGAACCATCCGTGAGTTTATTGTGGGTGTATTACTGATTCCGACTGGTTTTACCATTATCTGGATGGGCTTTTTAGGTAATGCTGCACTGTTCAATATTATGCAAGAGCATAATGTCAGTTTGATTCATGCAGTACAAAGCGATTCATCTGTAGCTTTATTTGAATTTTTGAATCATTTGCCATTTTCAGGAGTGATGAGTTTATTGGCGACGGTATTGGTGATGCTCTTTTTCGTCACCTCTGCGGATTCGGGTGCACTGGTTACCGATTATCTCACCGCTAAAACCGAAAACTCTCCAACATGGCAAAGATTGTTTTGGACGGTGTTGATGGCCGCATTGGCCATTATCCTGCTGTTGGTGGGTGGTCTATCGGCATTGCAATCTTCCATCATTATGAGTGCATTGCCTTTTACTTTTATTATGCTGCTGATGAGTTGGGGCTTACTCAAAGCCTTGAAGTTAGATGTCACTAAAATGAAGGCCATTCAAGAGGCGCGTATTACTCCACGTGCCATCAATAATCCACGCAGTTGGCAGCAGCGTCTGGGTTTGATCATGCATTATCCGCATACAGAAACTGAAGTTCAGCACTATATTGAGACACAGGTACGTAAAGCCTTTGAAAGTATTCAGCGTGAATTTAAACGCCGTCACTTGGAAGTGGAGATACGTGAAATCGAAAATGGTCTGCAACTGCATGTCGATCATCACCATGAAATTAACTTTACCTATAAAGTGGTTTCGCATGCCACTGTTCCACCTAGCTTTATGTTGGGACGAGCAGAAGAAGATGAAGCCAATTACTTTCAAGCAGAAGTGTTCTTAAGAGAAGGTGGTCAAAATTATGATGTGATGGATTGGACGCAAGAAGATTTAATCCAAGACATTATTGATCAATATGAACGTCATCTATACTTCTTGAATATTGTGAGAGGGAGTACTCCTTAAGAGAAAGTACGTATTGCAATACTGAGAACAACGGTTTTGAGCGATCAAAGCCGTTGTTTTTATTTTGGGTGGTGAAGTTTCAAACATCAATCGAATAAGAAACAAATTTTTGCATGGAGTAAGGTGCTTAAAATAAAAGCTAAACATAAAGATAAAGTTGTTTTTTTGCTGATAATTAAAGCATATTTATTGAAAAGTCATTAAATTACAGTTATTTATGTTGATTAAATTCACTTTTAAGATAATTAATAAATTTTAAATTATATAAATCAGTAAATTAGGTAAGTTAAAGTTTAAAAAAAAAACAACCGAATTTTAAATTTTCTAAAAGTGCTTGCGTGTGTTTTGAAATGGTGTAGAATGCACATCCATCGGCGGTGATGCAGATAAAAACTTGTTGAGAAACAAGGATTTGGCTAGATTGGTTAAGTTCTTGGGTTGATTGGTGGGTTTTAAAAATATCGAAATTACCTGTTGACTTTAATTTAGATTAGAGTAACATAGCCGACCTAGCTTGATGATGACGAATCATCGAGAAGATCATTAAGAGAATAGAAGAACAACTTGTGTGGATTTTTACTGGTTGATCGATCGAAATAATTTTCATTGATTGAATGGTAGAAATTACTCGAAGTTTATTTGAGCGAATTTTTAGT
>CAZKJI010000066.1:0-11945 GCA_964553005.1 uncultured Acinetobacter sp.
GTGTAATGTAGGCCACGTGATTCCTTGCGTTGCATGGCACAGCGAACAATCATCTCCGAAACCAGAACCAGATTACGCAATTCAATCAGGTTTTTACTCACCCGATAATCCTGATAATACTCCGTGATTTCACGTTTTAACATTTCAATACGGTGCAGGGCACGTTGTAAACGTTTGGTGGTACGTACAATTCCAACATAGTTCCACATGGTTGAACGCAATTCATCCCAGTTTTGCAGAATCACCACATCTTCATCCGCATCGGTGACCTGTGATTCATCCCATGCAGGAACTTTAGGAAATTGAAAGCCAGCATCGAATTTCTGCTCAATGTCTTCCGCCGCGCTCATGCCATACACAAAGCACTCCAGTAAGGAGTTGCTCGCCATACGGTTTGCACCGTGCAGACCTGTGTAGGAGGTTTCACCAATGGCATATAAACCGTCCAAATCAGTCTGGCTGCTGGAATCCACCACCACACCACCACAGGTGTAATGTGCTGCTGGCACTACAGGAATCATATCTTTGGTAATATCAATGCCAAGCTCTAGCAGGCGTGCATAGAGTGTAGGGAAGTGTTCGGTAATAAATTCTGGTGATTTATGGGTAATGTCCAGCCATACATGACGGATACCCAAACGCTTGATCTCGTAGTCAATGGCACGGGCCACAATATCGCGAGGTGCAAGTTCGGCCCGTTCATCAAAACGCAGCATAAAACGCTCACCATCAGGTAAACGCAGATAAGCACCTTCCCCACGCATTGCTTCGGTAATCAGGAACGAACGTGCTTTAGGATGGTATAAACAGGTGGGGTGGAACTGGTTAAATTCCATATTGGCCACACGGCAACCCGCACGATAGGCCATTGCAATACCATCACCCGTCGCAATGTCAGGGTTTGAAGTATATAGATAGGCTTTCATTGCCCCACCACATGCCAAGGCGGTGAAAGGTGCTAAAAACGTATGAACCTGCTCAGAACTTTCATTCAGGGCATATAGACCAATGGCACGGTTGGGTTGGTTATGGTGGCCAAGTTTATGCAGGGTGATCAGGTCAATTGCAATGTAATTTTCAAAAATGGTGATGTTGTCGCGTTCCTTGGCGCGTTCAACCAATGTGGTTGAAATTGCTTTGCCTGTTGCATCCGCTGAATGGATGATACGGCGTTGTGAATGCCCCCCTTCACGGGTCAGGTGTAATTGCTCATCATCATCCAGTGTGAATTGCACGCCTTGTTTCAGCAGGAAGTCAACAGAGGGTTTGCCACCCTCAACGGTATGTTTGACTGCATCCATTTCACATAAATGTGCGCCTGCAATCATAGTGTCATTAATATGTTGTTGAATGGAGTCAGTCTCGTCTAAGACCGCAGCAACACCACCTTGAGCATAAAAAGTACTGGCTTCTGTGAGCTCAGCTTTTGCCAAAATTGCAATGTTGTAATGACTTGGTAAAGAGAGTGCGAGGCTTAAGCCCGCACCACCACTGCCTACAATAATCACATCAAAATGGTGAATTGTTTCTAAATCAGGCATGACGATCTGCTTCATTTTCAAACGTTCGCTAATAACAACGCTTTTTAATGAAAAAGGCAAGTGCCAATCTGCCTAGAATTGCTCAATTTTTTTGCGAATAAAGTGCTTTTAATTGTTCACCATTCTTTAGTGGAACTATATAAATATAGGTCAATTACGATTTGGTACACTGTTTTAATCTGTTTTTAAGGCTTTGCATGATAAAACAGGGTTGAGGATAAAGATGTAGGAAAAACTCCACAATTTATTCACATTCCGTCATTCCATTTCGTTGTATGCTTTGAAAATATAAACATATTTTTACGAAAAGAGTGGTGGGGTTATGATAAAAACATAATCTTGAATTTTATTTGATCATCAGTATGTAGGTTCTTGCTTCATGAAAAGTCGCTATTTACAACAAGGAATGTATGCTGCGGTATTTACGGTGGCAGCTGCTCAGGTTAATGCTGCATCGCCAGTAGATTTTTCTAGTCTCGTTGAGCAGGTGAGTCCTGCTGTGGTGAGTGTCAATGTTGTCAAGAAAATGACTCAGGAAGAGTTGTTGCAGCAACAGGTTCCTGAAATTTTACGCCGTTTTTTTGGTAATCAGGTGATTATTCCCCAACAGCAGGGGCCACAGGAAAAAACTGCTTACGGCAGTGCGTTTTTTATCAGTAAGGATGGCTATCTACTCACTAATCGTCATGTTATTGATGATGCTTCACGTATTACCATTACCTTAAATGACCGCCGTGAGCTTGATGCAACTCTGGTTGGAAGTGATGAGCGCACCGATATTGCTTTATTGAAAGTGAATGGCGCGAGTTTTCCTGAACTGAGAATTGGTGATTCAAATCAGCTAAAAGTGGGTGAGCCAGTGTTGGCGATTGGTTCTCCTTTTGGTTTTGATTATTCAGCATCGGCAGGTATTGTCAGCGCAAAGTCACGTAATATGAGTGGTGAAACATCAGTTCCATTTATTCAGACTGATGCCGCATTAAACCCAGGTAACTCTGGCGGTCCATTGTTTAACCAGCGCGGTGAGGTGGTCGGTGTAAACTCGCGTATCTTTAGTGGTACGGGGGGGTATATGGGGCTGTCATTCTCCATTCCAATTGATGTGGCAATGGATGTTGTGCAGCAGTTGAAAACCACTGGCAAAGTCACCCGTTCTTATCTGGGCGTGATGTTGCAGGATGTTGACCGCAATTTGGCGGATGCCTATAAATTGCCAAAACCAGAAGGCTCATTGATTAATCAGGTTTCGCCAAAATCACCTGCCGAAAAAGCAGGTTTAAAATCAGGTGATGTGATTCTGAAACTGAATGGAAACAGCATTAGCCGTACCAGCGACCTGATTTATCGCTTAAACCGTATAGCGCCAAACCAGACCATTCAGTTGGAAGTGCTGAGGGATGACAAGATCCGTACCATTGCTGCGACTTTAAGTACCGCACCAGATGATACACCTGCTGCTGAAGATAAAAACAATCCAGCCAATGGGTTAGGGATGGGTATCCGTGATTTGACCGAGGCAGAAAAAGCCAGTTTAAATATTCGCGGTGGTACAATTATTCGTGATGTGAAGCGAGGCGGTTTGGCTTCATTATCGAATCTGGTTGCAGGTGACGTGATTGTACAAGTCAACAGCACACCTGTTGCCAATAGTCAGGCATTTGCCAATGCGATTGCGGCATTACCGAAAAATAGTGTGGCTCGTATTGTGATTGTCCGTCAGGGGCAACGTGCAATTGTTGGTTTACGTCTTCAGTAACTCATCCTGATTTTTAAAGCCACTCCCATATTTGGAGTGGTTTTTTATTTTGTAATGAAGATGTGTTTGGACTAGTGTATGCAATCAAGTTTTGATAATGAATCCCCAGAAATATGAGTACTATTTTTGATTTAAAAATACAGGTTCAGCCAGAACATATTGATGTACTTGGACACGTTAACAACGTGGTGTATATCCAGTGGATGCAGGATGTTGCCGAGTCGCATATCGAAACTCTGGGCTTGGGACTGGCAGAATATATACAACTTAAACATGCGATGGTCGCGGTTGAGCATCATGTGCAGTATCGTAAGGCTGCGCTTGAGGGGGAGGAGGTTATTTTGCGGACATGGCTGGATGATATTAATGCATTGTACTCTTCTCGCCAGTACGCATTTTATCGTCCAAAAGATCAAAATATCTTGTTTGTTGGCAACACCAAATGGGCCTGTATTGAAATTGCCACAGGTCGTCCCAAACGCATGTCACCCAGTTTTATCCATGCCTACCAGCCCATTCCAGTTGACCTGAATCCGATGGATTTTTCAATTTCCTATGCTGCTATGGAATGAATCCAGATAATGCGTGAAGCATGAAGCCTGTAAATGAAACGCATTATTTTGGATACTTTGAAAAGCTGTTCTGTTATAATCGGCAACAATTTTGTTAAACCGCTTTGGCTCATTGCTTCTTTTAAGTATCGGGCGTTCTATTTTCTCAAGGTAACCCATGGCGCAAGCTAAAAAATCCGTAGATATCAAAAATATACGCAATTTCTCGATCATTGCACACATTGACCACGGCAAGTCAACACTGGCAGACCGTTTTATTCAGATGTGTGGCGGCTTACAGGATCGTGAGATGCAGGCTCAGGTATTAGACTCCATGGAGCTTGAGCGTGAACGTGGGATTACCATTAAGGCTGCATCAGTCACCTTGTACTATACCCACCCGAATGGTCAGGAATACCAGCTCAACTTTATTGACACCCCAGGGCACGTTGACTTTTCCTATGAAGTGTCACGTTCATTGGCTGCGTGTGAAGGTGCGTTGCTGGTGGTGGATGCAGCACAGGGAGTTGAGGCTCAATCTGTAGCAAACTGCTATACCGCTATTGAACAGGGCTTAGAGGTATTACCGATCTTAAATAAGATTGATTTGCCACAAGCAGAACCTGAGCGTGTCATCCATGAGATTGAAGAAATTATCGGGATTGAGGCAACCGATGCGCCAACCTGTTCCGCAAAAACAGGTTTAGGGGTTGAGGGTGTTTTAGAGCGTCTGGTTGATGTAATTCCAGCACCAGAAGGTGATCGCGATGCCCCGTTGCAAGCGTTGATCATTGACTCATGGTTTGACAACTATTTGGGGGTTGTCTCGCTTGTCCGTATTAAACAGGGTCGTATCCGCAAGGGCGACAAGATGCTGGTTAAATCGACAGGTCAAACTCATCCTGTCACGTCAGTAGGTGTGTTTAATCCAAAACATACCGAAACTGACATTCTCGAAGCGGGTGAAGTTGGCTTTGTGATTGCGGGGATCAAGGATATTTTTGGTGCGCCAGTGGGTGATACCATCACGCTTGCCGCCACACCTGATGTTGCAATCTTGCCAGGGTTTAAAAAGGTGAAACCACAGGTCTATGCTGGGCTTTTCCCAATTGATGCCAGTGATTTTGAACCATTCCGCGAAGCGCTACAAAAATTACAAATCAATGATTCGGCTTTATTCTTTGAGCCAGAAAGCTCTGATGCTTTAGGCTTTGGTTTCCGTTGTGGCTTTCTGGGAATGCTGCATATGGAAATTGTGCAGGAACGTTTGGAACGTGAATATGATCTTGATCTGATCAGTTCAGCACCAACTGTAATTTATGAGGCACTCACCAAAAAAGGTGAAACCATCTATATTGATAGCCCGTCAAAAATGCCAGATGGTTCCACAGTAGAAGATTTGCGTGAACCGATTGCCGAGTGTCATATCCTTGTGCCACAGGAGTATCTCGGTAATGTCATGACGCTATGTATTGAGCGCCGTGGTGTGCAAAAAGATATGAAATTCCTCGGTAATCAAGTCTCTATTACCTTTGAAATTCCTATGGCAGAAGTGGTCATGGATTTCTTCGACAAATTGAAATCATGTTCTCGTGGTTTTGCATCACTGGATTATAACTTTGTCCGTTTTGAAAGTTCATCTCTGGTTAAGGTTGATGTGTTAATTAATAGCGAAAAGGTGGATGCTCTGGCAATGATTTGCCATCGTCAGGATGCGCGCCATCGTGGTATCGCACTGGTTGAGAAGATGAAAGACCTGATTCCCCGACAAATGTATGATGTGGCGATTCAGGCGGCCATTGGCGCGCAAATCATTGCACGTTCCACTGTGAAAGCCATGCGTAAGAACGTTTTGGCAAAATGTTATGGTGGTGACGTGTCTCGTAAGAAGAAACTGCTTTCGAAACAAAAAGAAGGTAAGAAACGCATGAAACAGGTGGGAAGTGTCGAAATTCCACAGGAAGCGTTCTTGGCTGTATTAAAAGTTGATCGATAGAAAAGACTTAGGAATCGCTCATGGATTTTGATTTTAATTTGATTCTCGTTCCAGTTACACTGATTTTCTTTGTGGTGTGGCTGCTTGACAAGTTGGTACTAAAACAACGTGCAAACAAGGGACGTGATCAGGAAAACTTTGTGATCACATGGGCGTATGATTTCTGGCCAGTATTGGCAGTTGTGCTGGTGCTGCGTTCTTTTCTTTATGAGCCGTTTAATATTCCATCTGATTCTATGGTACCTACTCTGGAAACAGGTGACTTTATTTTGGTGAATAAGTTTGATTACGGTGTACGTTTACCAATTGTGAATAGTAAGATTATCAATGTTGGCGAACCAAAGCGTGGTGAAGTCATCGTATTTCGTTATCCACCACAACCAACCATTAGCTATATCAAGCGTGTAGTGGGTTTGCCTGGTGACCACATTCAGTTTAAAGCTGGACAGCTAATCATTAATGGTCAGCAAATTGCAAAAGTTGCCACTGAAGTTAAACGTGATAAAGATCAACTAGAAACTCCTACAGTTTATTACTTTAAAGAAACATTAGGTGAACACCAGCATTTAATTCGTTATTTAGATGGCCGTAATCCTTTGGCTGAACAGTTTCAATTTGCCCAGTTAAAGGGTGCAGAAGCGTTAGTGCCATTTGTAGCGAAAGCCAATGATGTCTTTATTCAAAGTAATGGGCAGGATTGGGAA
Organism: uncultured Acinetobacter sp.; assembly: GCA_964553005.1. Lineage (GTDB taxonomy): Bacteria > Pseudomonadota > Gammaproteobacteria > Pseudomonadales > Moraxellaceae > Acinetobacter. The sequence goes on from CAZKJI010000066.1 coordinate 6,549, forward strand.
GTAACTGTTCCCAAAGGCCAATATTTTGCAATGGGGGATAATCGTGACCAAAGCGCTGATAGCCGTTTTTGGGGTTTTGTGCCAGAAGCAAACTTAACAGGCCGTGCTTTTTATGTATGGATGCATAAAGAACCTGGTTTCAATCTTCCAAGTTTCAGCCGAAATGGTAAGATTGACTAATAAATAAAACGTATAGGACATACTAAAGATGCGTAAATCTCAGCAAGGGGCTTCGTATATTGCAATTTTATTTGGGGTGGTTTTATTTGCGATTGCTGTAAAGGCATCGATCGCAATCTGGCCAGCATATTGGGATGATCGAATTATAGATTCTCAAATTGAAGGTCTATTAAAGGATAGTCCTGAGAATATTACACCAACTAAGTTCGCAGCTCAGATGGATCAGCGTCTGGATATGAATGGGGTTCGGGATCTTCGTTTCAAGGATGTTGCACAGGCTACTTATAAAGATGATTTAATTGTTAAGAAAAAGTATGAAGTGCGTAAGCCTTTTATGCTGAATATTAGTTTAGTGATGAATTTTGAGAAAACCTTTGACCAAAAATCTGCCAAACAAGCTCAATGATACCCGTTTACAGGGGCGAATTGGTCACCAGTTTAAACAGCTTGATTTGTTGAAACTGGCATTGACCCATCGTTCTGTGAGTCAAAATCACAATTATGAACGCCTAGAATTTCTAGGCGATTCATTATTAGGGATGATTGTTGCCAATTATCTTTACCATACCTACCCACTTGAAAATGAAGGGCGTTTAACGCGTATGCGTGCGACCTTGGTTCGTCAGGAAGCATTGGGAAAAATTGCAAATGACTTACAATTGAGTCGGTCATTAATTTTAAGCACAGGCGAGTTAAAATCGGGTGGACATCACCGAGAGTCAATTCTGGCGGATACCGTTGAAGCCATTATTGGTGCTATTTATTTAGACAGTAATGATCTCAACTTGCTCGAACGCATTGTGCTAAAATGGTATGAACCATATCTTGATCATATCGAACCGACAGATCAGCTAAAAGACCCTAAATCACGTTTGCAAGAGTATTTACAAGCACGTAAAAAACCTCTCCCAGTTTACGAGGTTGTAGATATTCAGGGTGATGCCCCGAATCAACATTTCAAAGTGGAATGTGATGTAGTGGGATTGCCGAAAATTCAAGGCGAGGGCTCAAGTCGTCGTTTTGCCGAACAAACGGCAGCGGCAGAGATTTTAAAATTATTGGAGCAATAACCTGATGTCTCATTCAGAAGAAAATAAGCCAGAAGCAACTGAACAGCAAGATGGCAGTAATCTAGTTGATCAATTTTTTAGTTCTCAAGGGACGACCATTCCTTCAGATTTCAAAAGCGGTTTTGTGGCTATTGTTGGACGTCCAAACGTGGGCAAGTCAACTTTGATGAACCATATCTTGGGTCAAAAACTATCGATTACTTCGCGTAAGCCACAAACTACACGCCATAAGATCGTAGGGATTGATTCACGTGAGAAATCACAGGCTGTATTCGTAGATACGCCTGGGATGCATAAAAAAGAAGTACGTGCCATCAATAAGATGATGAACCGCGCTGCACATTCAGCATTGCGTGATGTGAACTTGGTTTTATTTGTGGTTGATGCACAAAAGTGGACGCAAAACGATGAATTAGTTTTGGAAAAACTTAAAAATGCCGATATGCCTGTGATTCTAGTGATCAATAAACTTGATACATTTGAAAATAAAAATGAGGCTTTACCGCTGATTCGAGAGCGTGCCAAGCTCATGAATTTTGCTGAAATTGTTCCGGTTTCAGCATTGCGTGGTGCAAATCTAGATCATTTGCGTGACACGATTGAAAAATATTTGCCATATCAGCCACCTTTGTATTCATTAGATCAAATTACTGATCGTTCTGAGCGTTTCCTTGCGAGTGAGATCATTCGTGAGAAAATTATGCGTCAGTTAGGTGAAGAGCTGCCGTATGATTTAACGGTTCAAATTGAATCATTTAAAACTGAAGAAGCAGCCGTAAATGAAAAAACAGGTCGTTTAAAGCCGCCATGTACGTATATTGATGCGACCATTTTTGTAGAACGCCAAGGGCAAAAAGCTATTGTGATTGGTGATAAAGGTGCGAAGCTGAAAAGCATCGGCATGGATGCACGTACAGATATGGAAAAAATGTTTGAACAAAAAATTATGCTAACGCTTTGGGTGAAAGTCAAAGGTGGTTGGTCTGATGATGAGCGTGCACTCAAAAGTTTGGGTTATAGCGATATTTAATCGCATATAAGATAACGGAAACAGGTGTGAAAACAACAATTCATATACTCGCGATTGTGACATGTGTATTCATGTTGCAAGGCTGTATTCACAAGGTTGTGACTGTACCTGTTAAAGTTGCTTATAAGACCACTAAAGGTGTTGTTAAAGGAACTGCTGCGGTTGTTGGCGCAGTGATTCCCGATGGCGATGATGAAGAAAAGGATGAGAAAAAGAAGGACTAGTCTCGTACTATGATGCGCAATGAAGTCCTACATGGTTATTTGATTCATCATCGTAAATATCGTGAAAAAAGCCATATTGTGCATTTATTTACACAAGAATATGGTCGGGTGGATGGGATTCTAAGACAGACCCCACCGCCGCAATATCAGCCTATTCGTCTGCAAGCCACAGGCAAATCTGAACTAAAAAACTTTACAAAACTGGAAATTCTGAATCAACCTGTATTCTTTCATGGTGATGCATTTTTTGCTGGTTTTTATTTAAATGAAATTCTATTGCGACTATGTCCCTTAGAAGAAATGATGCCGCAAACATTTGAACAATACCAACTGACTTTGTTGCAATTACAGCAATTGGCATCGCATAAACAAGCCTCTTTATTTCTTCGGCAGATTTTGCGTCAATTTGAGCATGTACTATTGGTGGAACTTGGCTACGCCATTGATTTCTCAACAGATGCGAGTCAACAAGACATTCAGGTCAACCAGCATTATCAATTTCAGCTCAATGATGGTTTTTTACCAGTTTCACAAGCTTCGCGTTCAACACTTGATGGTGTATTGATTACATCCATGCAAAGTTATGAAGATGGGCAGGATTTTTCTCACGAACAATTGCAATTATTGGGTAAACTATACCGTCAAATGATTAGCTCCTTGTTGGGTGATCGACCGCTGAAAAGCCGTCAACTTTGGATTCAAAGTACACAAACTTGATATTCCTGATGTATTGAAAATAATGATTCAGGGCTAAACCGATAGGATAATTTTTATGGCTGCAATCTTAGGTGTAAACATTGATCATGTTGCGACATTAAGACAAGCACGTGGTACAACTTACCCTGATCCAGTTCAGGCTGCTTTGTTGTGTGAACAGGCTGGTGCTGAGGGAATTACTTTGCATTTGCGTGAAGATCGCCGTCATATACAAGATGATGATGTACGTCGTATGCGTCCATTATTAAAAACACGTATGAATTTGGAATTGGCGGTAACTGATGAAATGGTTGCGTTTGCCAAAGAAATTCAACCCCAGCATGTGTGTTTCGTGCCTGAACGCCGTCAGGAAGTGACCACCGAAGGTGGATTGGACGTGATTGGGCATTTTGAAAAAGTGAAGGCGGCAACTGAAGCACTGAAAGCGATTGGCAGTGATGTGTCTTTGTTTATCGATGCAGATTTTGCACAAATTGACGCAGCTGTCGCATGTGGTGCACCAACCATTGAAATCCATACGGGTGCTTATGCTGATGCCGAGACAGATGAGCAGCAACAAGCTGAATTAGCTCGTATTATCAAAGGTGCTGAGTATGCAGCAGCTAAAGGTTTGGTTGTGAATGCCGGGCATGGTTTGAATTTGGATAATGTGGCAGCAATTGCAGCAATTCCACAAATTTATGAACTCAACATTGGTCATTCGATTATTGCCGATAGTGTATTCGTTGGTTTGACTCAAGCAGTAACAGATATGAAAGCAGCGATTCAGGCTGCTGCGAGATAAGTTGATGAGTAGTGTAAATTATGATGAGTTAATGCAACCTGTAATCGAGTTTTTAGGTTGTACTACTCCTCAGGCGTGGCTAGATGAAGCGGTGAATAACCTTGACATCTTAATGCAAGACCATGCCAACTGTGAGAAAAAAGCGGCAAGTACAGCGATGAACCTGATGTTCCGCTATAGCTTTTTTACCGACTTACAAGTGAAATTGGCGCAATTGGTGCGTGAAGAAATGCTGCATTATGAGCAGGTTTTGGAATTCATGAACAAACGTGGCCAAGAGTGGAAGGGTTTGAGTGCAGGGCGCTATGCAGGTGGATTACGTAAAGAAATCCGTACTTATGAACCTGAAGCATTGATTGATGTGATGATTATTGGCGCATTTGTCGAAGCACGCTCGTGTGAGCGCTTCTATGCGCTGGCACCTGTTGTAGACGATGAACTTGGACGTTACTATCGTTACTTGCTTAAATCGGAATCTCGTCATTTTGAGGATTATCTGGCACTGGCATTGGATGTTGCAAAAACTGCCAAACTTAAAGATCCAGAAGAAAATATTCAGCAGCGGATTGAACATATCCGTGAAGTGGAAAAGAATCTAATTTTAACGCCAGATGATACGTTCCGTTTCCATAGCGGTGTGCCAAGTCGCTAAACACACCATTTTTGCATAAATCAATTAAACACGAGGTGTTGTAGACTACTTAAGGTTCTGATCAGCATTTAAAAATTTATAAATATTTTCAAATGGAATGTGGTCGCTAGCATCAGAACCGTAATATGTTTCAATAATATAACCTTGCTCATCAATTAAAAAATCTGCTGGCATAATATCACTTGGATTTTGTAGATTCTTTTTTAAACCCTCAGCCCCAATTATTTTGATGCCTAAAACCCATGAGATGAAATGTCGAAAAACGCTATAAGCAGAGCGTGCCATTGATCGTTCAATACCATAAGCTTTATAGGCGATATTTTCAGGATCGGCGACGATCGTAAAAGGGCGAGGGCGTTTTCTTACAAATTCATTGACTTCTTCATGTGTTGATGAAAAAAATGCAATAATTTCTAAGCCTTCATCCGAAAGTTTTTTATAATGTTGTGTTAATTGGAAAATTCTAAAATTACAAAAAGGACAGTTTGTATCACGAAAAAATGCAAGTAAAGTGCGTTTACCTGAGTCTAGTCGAACTACTTTGCCATGGCTATCTATAAGTTGAAATTTTGGTGCAGTTTCTGGCGATATAAGACGCATTATGATAAGACCATATATTTTTAAAGGTATGCATTGTACTTAATATAAAAAAAGCCCCGATTATTGATCAGGGCTTTTGAGAATTTTGGCTCTCCCACCTGGGCTCGAACCAGGGACCTGCGGATTAACAGTCCGTCGCT
>CAZKJI010000067.1:0-11698 GCA_964553005.1 uncultured Acinetobacter sp.
GATAAAAATCATCTCCTACCACAGAGAATCTATAAATGATAGTGCGTAAGTCCTACTTATTTAGACCAATCATCAAAGACTTCATTGATGACTTTATTCTCGATAAAAATCATCTCCTACCACAGAGAATCTATAAATGATAGTGCGTAAGTCCTACTTATTTAGACCAATCATCAAAGACTTCATTGATGACTTTATTCTCGATAAAAATCATCTCCTACCACAGAGAATCTATAAATGATAGTGCGTAAGTCCTACACTATATAAAAATAAAAAAACCATGCAAGCATGGTTTAAACGGAATCAGTATACCTTAATTTAGCGATGTTCAGGGTAAATCACATCATGAATATCATAGCCCAATGATTTTGCATAATTTAAATATTCATGGATAATTTCTTTTTTCGGATTTGGAATACGAGAAAGTACCCATAAATACTTACGGCGTGGTTCACCCACCAATGCGGTTTGATAATCCTCATCTAGTTTTAAAATCCAGTAATCGCCACGACCAACAGGAATCCAGCGCACGCCCTCAGGTAAAAAACTGACTTTTAATTTACTGTTAAATGGTGCATTTACTACAAAGGCTTCACCTATAGACTGTTGCAGGTTGCCCTCCTGATCAACGCATTTGTTGTCCACCACGATGTTGCTATTTTCATTCAGCGTATAGGTTGCTGTAATGTTAAATGCACATTTACGCTCAAAAAACATCGGTTTTCGGACCACCTCATACCAAACACCCAAATACTTATCGAGTTCTACTTTTTCAACAGTGGGTAAAGGTTTTGCCTGTGCATAGGCAATTGTTCCAACAGCCAGCCCCGTTAAAACCACAACGCCCACTGCTATCTTTGCTAAACGCCAACTTGCCTTTGGGAAATTTTCAATAAATGGCATGAGAAATCCTCAAAACAGAAATTTGTTATAAATGGTCATTCGTCCTGTAACATAGCCCAATTTATAAACAAGTTCTGTTGCGATATGTATAGACTTTGAGGATTTCTCTTAAAAATCAAGATTGCAGAATATGTGCCTTTAAACGAACGATTTCATCACGGAGTCTTGCAGCTTGCTCGAACTGTAGCTCCTTGGATGCTTTCAACATTTCCTTTTCCAGCTTGCCAATGTGTTTCGCAAACAGTTTTGGATCAGATAAAAGATGCTGTTCATCAGCACTGATTGCCTTGTGTTGATCGACAATTTTTTCATCAATCTGGTCATCAGTTAACACTTCACCTGTATCAATTTCCTTGCTCACCTGACGGACTGCACTTCGTGGGGTAATGCCATGTAATTCATTAAACTCGATCTGCTTATTGCGACGGCGTTCTGTTTCATCCATTGCCTTACGCATGGAGTCAGTAATGCGGTCGGCATATAAAATGGCTTTACCTTTCACATTACGTGCAGCACGGCCAATGGTCTGGATCAGGGAACGCTCGGAACGTAGGAAGCCTTCTTTGTCCGCGTCCAGAATTGCCACCAGTGAAACTTCTGGCATATCCAGCCCCTCACGTAACAGGTTAATGCCGACCAGTACATCATGCACACCTGTCCGCAATTCATGGATAATCTTAACCCGTTCAACGGTGTCAATATCTGAATGCAGGTAAGCCACCTTGATACCATATTCTTTCAGATATGAAGTTAGGTCCTCTGCCATACGTTTGGTCAGCGTTGTGACCAGCACACGCTCATTCAACTGTTTACGAATATTGATTTCAGACAACACATCATCGACCTGTGTCAACACAGGACGAACCTCGATTTCAGGATCAATCAATCCCGTTGGACGGACGACCTGTTCGACAATTTGTTCTGATTTTTCCAGTTCATAATGTGCTGGCGTTGCACTGACAAAAACTGTGGTCGGCACAATCCGTTCCCATTCCTCAAAGCGCATTGGACGGTTATCCAAGGCACTTGGCAAACGGAAACCATAATTCACCAGATTTTCTTTACGGGAACGGTCGCCTTTATACATCGCACCAATCTGAGGAACAGTCACATGCGATTCATCAATGATCAGCAACGCATCTTCAGGGATATAATCAAACAAGGTCGGTGGTGCTTCGCCTGCCGCACGACCTGAAAGATGGCGTGAGTAGTTTTCAATCCCATTGGTGTAGCCCAACTGCTGCATCATTTCCAGATCATAACGGGTACGCTGCTCAATACGTTGCGCTTCCAGTAACTTGTCATGATCCCTGAAGAATTTTAGTTGGTCTTTTAACTCATCCTTGATGGTATCAATGGCACGGGTTAAATGATCTTTCGGCGTAACATAGTGGCTCTTTGGATAAATGGTCACACGCGGCACTTTACGTACCAGTTTTCCAGTCAATGGATCAAACCAGCGGATTGAGTCCACCTCATCATCGAACAGTTCTACCCGAATGGCATCCTGATCCGATTCGGCAGGGAAAATATCAAGGATTTCACCACGGATACGGTAGGTACCACGCAAGAACTCAAGCTCGTTACGAGTGTATTGCATTTCCACCAGACGGCGAATGATGTCATCACGGCTAACTCGATCCCCCTGTACAATGTGCAACAACATTTGCATGTAGGCATTTGGATCACCCAAACCATAAATGGCAGACACCGATGCCACAATGATGGCATCACGGCGTTCCAGCAAAGCACGGGTTGCGGAGAGCCGCATCTGGTCAATGTGGTCATTAATGGCGGAATCTTTTTCGATAAAGGTATCTGATGAGGGCACATAGGCTTCTGGCTGATAGTAATCGTAGTAACTAACGAAATACTCGACCGCATTGTTTGGGAAAAATGCCTTGAACTCACCATAGAGCTGTGCCGCAAGCGTTTTGTTATGTGCCATTACAATGGTGGGACGTTGCGTCTGAGCAATCACATTCGCCATTGTATAGGTCTTGCCCGAGCCTGTAACCCCAAGTAGCAATTGATTACGAAAACCCTGTTCAATCCCACTTACAAGCTTCTCAATCGCCTGAGGTTGATCACCTGCTGGCTGGTAGTTGGTGACTAACTCAAAAGGTTGGTTTTCGCTCACAGGCTTACTCTTTTCTGATCAGGTGACTTTTATTAATAAGGTCGAATTCACAATTTTCAACGTTCAATATCTAGTGCTTTAAGACTTCTTTTTGCTGGTGCATAGCCCAAACGTGCTGATTGTTCAAAATATAATTGAGCCTGAATGACATCACACAATACCCCTTTACCTTGCAAATAAAGATTTCCCAAACTAAACATGGCTTCAGGAATCCTATATTGTGCAGCATATGAATAAAGTTCAATCGCTTTTTTATAATCCTGTGCAACACCCAACCCATGCTCATATTTATCAGCCAAATTATTAGTCGCCCTCGGGTAGCCTTGTCGGGCAGCCTCATGATACCAGTAGACTGCTTTCTTATAATCCTGAGGAAAACCCTCTCTTCCATATTCATAATTAATGCCAAGTTGAAATTGTGCCTCAGCAAATCCTTGTTCACCACTTTTAATCAGATAATCAAAAAATAAATTTTTTTCAGATTCTAAATACACCTTATTTTCAATACGATCTCTCGGCTGAAAGAGAATATAGTAACCATGTTCACGAGCTAGATATTCACTGGCAATGGCATGACCATTTTGGCTAGCCAATTCAAAATATTGTCTCGCTTTCTTTCTGATCTGTAAAACATATTGTTCATCCCGACCTTTTGGTTCATGGTTTGAATAATACATTGCCAAAGCCAATGCAGCGTCCATATCCCCCTCATTTTCCAGCCATTTTTCCAATTCAGCAAGATAATAAACCACATAATCCTGCATATTGTTTGTGCTATGGTCAATATAATGTAAAGTCTTTGTTCCTTTTGCCTTGAAAGCATCTATGGCATATCCATAAAACATTTCTTCACCCTGTTCAGAAATAACAGGGATTCTTTTTATTTTTTTACCTGTTTTGTCATATTCCAAATCAGCAATTTGAATAGGAATAAAACCATATTTAAAATGTAAAGGTGAATAGGCATCTAAACCCCGATAACTTATTAAGGCAAAATCCCCTTTTTGTACAATACGCCCATTGGTATAAAGTAGATTCCCTGCTTTGGATTGATTCATTTTCATCTATCACACTGTTTTTGTTATCTTTCAACAATAACATAAAACTTTTACATTTAGCACTTGACCATCAACCTAATCAACTGCAACATGAACTCATTACGCTATTTCAATGATAACAATATGTCTTACCAATACCATGATGAAAGCATTGTCACCGAACTGCCCGAAGATACCGTGTTTGTATTTGGCAGTAACTTAGCTGGCATACACGACAGTGGTGCTGCACGGGTCGCAGCCCAACATTTCGCCGCAGTAAAGGGGGTTGGACGTGGCTGGGCAGGGCAGACTTTTGCCATTCCAACATTGAATGAACATTTACAGCAAATGCCACTGTCACAAATTGAGCATTATGTAGATGATTTTAAAATCTATGCCAAAAACCATCCAAAAATGAAATACTTTTTAACAGCATTGGGTTGTGGTATTGCAGGTTATAAAGTCTCTGAAATCGCCCCTTTATTTAAAGGTATTCATTCCAATGTGATTTTTCCTGAATCATTTCGTCCTTATATTGAAGAAGATGCTGTTTCTCAATTTCCCAATTTAACAGCCGATACAGTTCATGCCTTTATTAATGATGAAGTCATTTTTTACTTCAATCATGGCTATGAATCTTTTGAAGAGGCTTTAAGTAAAACCCATTTATCTGCTGCGGAAAAAGCAATTGCCCTTGTTGTTTTAAATGAAGAGCTTTATCCACGCGATCGCTACGGACGTGGCCGTGAACATGAAATCACTGATATTTTAGGTAAACTAAATGGAAAGATTTTCAATTTCCAAAGTAATTCCGAAGGTGCGATGATTTTTGTTGGCGTGATTATCGCCTTAATGGAACTGTATGATATTGATGAATATGATTTCATGAAACTCTGGCGTGGTGAACTGGAAATACAGCATCCAGTAAACCGCAAACGCCATTAAGATAAAAAGCCAATCATCAACTGATTGGCTTTCTTTTAGCGTTTCCCCATCGAACGGCGTGTACCGCGTGGTGGCATCCAGGTTCGGTCTGCATATTGTTCAGGCTTTGGGCGAACCTGATTATGCGCCACGTCCTCAGAATCATCTTGAGCAGATGGCATCGGGAATGGTAATTTCACCAAAGCTTTTTTGGCTTTTGGTTGTTGCGTACTCATTGAAATTCTCTCGAAATCCAGATTTCTAGTCGCTATTGTAATGGATTTTTGTCAATTTTATAAAAATAAAATATGTAAAAAACCAAAGCATTCATACAACTTATATTTTGGTAACTTTTTATGCGATTAAGGCAAGTTTTGACCACAATAACCTTGATTTAAGCTAAGATAAGCTGCTTTTTATTTTTCAATCCCATAAGAAGGAATAATGCCGTGGACGTACGTCTCTCTGATCGTGTCAATGCCATCAAACCGTCCCCTACACTTGCAGTAACCAACAAAGCCGCCGAGCTTAAAGCTGCTGGTAAGAACGTAATTGGCTTAGGTGCAGGCGAACCAGACTTTGATACCCCTCAACACATCAAAGATGCTGCAATTGAAGCGATTAACAAAGGCTTTACAAAATATACAGCGGTAGACGGCACTCCAGGTTTAAAGAAAGCAATTATTGCAAAATTAAAACGTGACAATAATTTAGATTATCAACCAAACCAGATTTTGGTGTCTTGTGGCGGTAAGCAAAGCTTCTTTAATTTGGCACTGGCCTTATTAAATAAAGGTGATGAGGTCATCATCCCTGCGCCATTCTGGGTAAGCTATCCTGATATGGTGATCATTGCGGAAGGCACGCCAGTAATTGTGAAATGTGGTGAAGAACAACGCTTCAAAATCACACCTGAACAACTGGAAGCTGCGATTACACCAAACACACGTTTGTTAGTACTCAATAGCCCATCAAATCCAACAGGCATGATTTACACCAAAGCCGAACTGGAAGCTTTGGCTGATGTGCTTCGCCGTCACCCACAGGTATTGATTGCTTCTGACGATATGTACGAGCCAATCCGTTGGGAAGATGAGTTCTACAACATTGCAACGATTGCCCCTGACTTATATGACCGTACCATCGTGCTAAATGGCGTGTCAAAAGCTTATGCAATGACAGGCTGGCGTATTGGTTATGCGGCTGGTCCTGCAAAATTAATTGGCGCAATGAAAAATATCCAGTCTCAGTCTACTTCCAATCCAACATCAATTTCACAGGTTGCGGCAGAAGCGGCATTGAATGGTCCACAAGACGTTCTTCAACCAATGATTGAAGCGTTTAAACGCCGTCATGACTTGGTGGTAAATGGCTTAAATGAAATCAACGGCATTTCTTGCCTACCTGCTGATGGCGCATTCTATGCCTATGCCAACATCCGCCCATTGATTCGTGCCAAAGGCATGAAATCTTGCACAGAATTCTCTGAATGGTTACTTGAAGAAACTGGCGTTGCGGTTGTTCCTGGTGATGCGTTTGGCTTAGGTGGCTTTATGCGTATCTCTTACGCAACTGCCGATGATGTTTTAGTGGATGCATTAGCACGTATCAAGAAAGCGGCTGACTCAATTGACGGTGTAGATGCGGCAATCGCATCAATTGAAGCTGAAAAAGCAGCGAAATAATCATACTGTAAATTAAAAAGAAGCTTCTTAATGAAGCTTCTTTTTTTATGTCTATCCTGCTGTGTATTTAGCAAGTTCATCATCTTATAACACCATAAAATATTGAACAAACATCATCTCATTCTGGCCATATTATAGAATTAGACCATGTTAGCTAAATGTATGAAAACAGGAAATTAAGCTATTGCCCTATTCTGCTTAAACACTTTCGGCCGATGGCATAAATGGCTAACTACCGCATATTGCCAAATACTTTTTACCTGTATGGACACAATTTTTTGCTCTGCAACGGACCAGGCCAATGCGGTATTTGCACCCAGAAATAATTCTCCACCCAGTTGAAATACATATAAAGGAGAGTTTTCATTTACGTTCAATGTATTTGCTTGAATAAGCAAATTGTTTGGGTTCTGAATTTTCCATTTATGTCCAAACCATAACTGCAACAGGTCTCCTAGAAACAACACCTGTTGCCTGAAAGGAAAAGTATTTACACATGCATTTTCAACAGCTATGTAATATTGTTCGGGATTCTGAATAATCTGAAGATAATTTTGTTGATAAAAGGAAAAATTTGAGAAAATAGATTGAATACAAAGAGTCTTCATTTTGACCTCCGATTTAGCCATTTTAGTGCTGGCAAGTTGGGTTAAATCCACACTGTTCAGATCAATATCCAAACGTTCTTTCTGTTTTAACTCTAGCAATCACCCAATTAAAGTTCAAGTTATTTATGCCATTTCACCTTAATTGTGCAAATAAAAAGCATACAACATCAGAATGAAAGAAACATGACATTTTTAGCTTGACCGATTTTAAAAGCCGCCTATAATGGCACTCAGATTCTCCCATAGCTCAGTCGGTAGAGCGACGGACTGTTAATCCGCAGGTCCCTGGTTCGAGCCCAGGTGGGAGAGCCAAGATTTTAAAAAACCCACTCTTTTTGAGTGGGTTTTTTCTTGCGAGTGTCTAACTTAAAATGTTTGAATCAAATCAATTCATTTTTATATTGCTTGGCTGTATCAGCACAGCATTACTCCTTATGAGCTGCATACGCTCTTTTTTACCCAAACAACAATTTTTTTCTCGTCCTGTCATTACCGCATTTGAATCACAAATGTTTCTACGGCTGAAACAGGCATTCCCCCATTACCATGTATTGGCGCAGGTTGCCTTTAGTGCGCTTATAACAAGCGAGCATTACAACATCCGCAGCAAGTTCAATCGCAAGGTCACAGACTTTGTTATTTTAGACCAACAAATGCAGGTGATTGCAGTGGTTGAACTTGATGATCCCAGTCATATTGGAAAGGAACTGGAAGACCAAAAACGTGACCGTATGCTGAAAGAGGCAGGCTATCGGGTACAACGTTATAGGCAAATTCCCTCCATTAAACAGTTACAGATGGATATTGGCTGATTTAATGATGCGTAAAATTACTGCTCTGTTTTTGCAGCTTCCTCGGCCTTTTTCTGCTCTTCGAATTTCTTGGCAATTTCAGCATGTTGCTGGTCGTATTTTTTCTTGGTTTCCGCATCACTCTTTGCAGCAAGAAATGCCATACCTACAATAAAAATTGGAATTGCCAAACCCAACCCCATCAACAACCAAGGTATTGGCTTTTTTTCAACAGTTTTTTCACTCATGGATTATTCCAACTTAAGTTGCAGGATTCAAGGAATGCAACAATATAACAAAAAAGAGCCTCTATAAAGAGACTCTTTTTCTATAGTTTATTGGCTTATTGAGCTGGCATATAAAGTTTAACAAAGTCCCTTAACTGGCCAGTTTGTGTTGCATAAAGAATTGCACCTGTATGAGAACCATTCACCACAGGAGCACTCGCACTTGGTGCAATTGGCACTGGAATCATACTGACATTTGTACCTGCTTTTGACATTTTATCGTACAGATCATAAGTCACAGTATAAGGCACATTGGTGTCATAGACCCCTTGAACGATCAGAATTGGTTTGTTCAGTTTTTTCGTTGTTGGCTGGCTATAATCGCTGAGAAACTTCTTCACAACCTCATTTTTTTCGAATTCTGCGCGATTAATACCTGGATAATCCGAAACTTTAGTACCTACTGGGCTTGCCGCCAAGAATTTTAAAATATCCTGTGCATAGGCGTTGACAATTCCATCAAGACAATCCGTTTTTGCCAAATCTGCGATTTTTTTCGCACTATCGCTACCAAACATCTCATGATAATCAAATGTCGGTTCGTAAGCGGTAATCCCGACTCCTGCTAAAGCGGCATAAGCCAATAAAGTTGCATAAGTGCCTGCTGCTGTACCTGCTGGTGCTTTACCTGCACTTTCCTGAGCTTGCAAGCTATCAATCGCTGCTGGTGCAATATTTAAAATAATTTCCCCTAAACTTGATGCTGGCGCACCTGCAACCGCACCTTTATAACTTGCATCTGCACTGGCATATTCAGCAACACCCAATGAAGCCTGCCCACCCTGAGACTGTCCCACAGACATCCATGCACCATTCAGCTTGGTGCCATAATGCTCTTTAGCTGCTTTTACTGCATAGAGTGCAGACTTGGCTTCGCTTGGCAAGTTCAGATAAGGATGCTCACCTTCTCCCCCCAATCCCTCATAGTCGGGTGCCACAATCACATAACCCTGTGCCAATAGGTTTTTGGCAATAAAATCATTGAATCGATCACCCAACCCAGCTTTGGTTGGTGCACATTTATCTGCCCCACCCAAAGTTCCGTGAGTCCAGACAATCATTCGATAACCATCTTTAGGTGGAGCAATCGTTGGGAAATAGACAAGTGCTGAGGTTTCAACAGTCTTACCCAAGACATTTGGCATTTTATAATTAATGACCTTAACCGAGCTCGCTTCCACCACATCTTTCAAAGTGTCTGCTTCATTCACATACGCTGCTTCTGAAATATAGGATGATGGTGTAGAGGGTTGTGCATTATTATCGCTGCCACCACCACCGCCATTATTACATGCAGTTAAAAATAATGAAGCTGTTAACGTAGAAATTGCTAAAGTAATATTAGACCGTTTCATAAAATATCCTTTTAGTCCTTGTCTTTTTTATACATGACGCTACATGCGTTTCTATTAAGGCATAAAAAAAGTGCCCTGCATAGAACACTTTTCTACTAATTGGTCAATTCAAGGTATAAATTCTAAAAAAATTCCAATAAAAATAATCATTCCAACCCAGCGATTGTGACGGAATGCCCAAAAACAGATTTGAGGGTTTCGATCTCTTGTTTTGAACGCCTGATAAATAAAATCCCCTGCAACAACAAGTAATGCAACCATTCCAAATGGTATAAAAATATGTTGCAGATACAAAGCCGAGCCAATTAATAACAAGCTAATAAACTGTAATAAACCAATTATCTGTATATCGTAATTACCAAATAAAATTGCGGTAGATTTCACACCAATTTTCAAATCATATTCACGATCAGTAATTGCATATTGTGTATCATAAGCGACTGTCCAAGCCAAATTACCGAAATATAAGAGCCAACAGGTTAAATCTGGCGTTTGTCCCACCGCAGTGTATGCCATCGGGATTGACCATGAAAAAGCAGCACCCAAAAAAACTTGTGGCAAATTGGTAAAGCGTTTCATAAAAGGATAAATAAACGCTAAAAATAATGCACCAAATGACCAATAAAAGGTTTCGATCGGCAAGAAAAATAGCAACATAGCACTTGCAGTAACTAAAGCTAAAAATACAAAAACAGCCTCGCGAGCACGAATTATACCTGTAGCTAAAGGGCGTGTTTTTGTACGTTCAACATGCGCATCAACTTTACGGTCAGCAAAATCATTGATCGCACAGCCTGCTGCACGCATAAAAATAACACCCAAAATCATAAGCAATAATATCTTAAGATCCGGTGTTCCTTTTGCAGCAATCCACAAAGCCCACATCGTCGGCCAAAAAACCAATTCTGTACCGATTGGCTTATCAAAGCGACATAAATAATAATAGGCTTCTAAACGTTGTCGCCAAGTCGTATGTTGCACTGTTTCCATGATGAATCCTTAGAGTCAATGCTGTTGAATAAGCTGCTCAAATGCTGGGAGAAAAGTCTCTTGCACGATAAATTTACAACCATGCCAAGTATAACAACTTTGTCTAGTCCAACCTTCTTCTAGATAAATAACCCTTCTTTCACAAGCTGGATTAGTTCGTTGAAATAAAAACCAACCGATTGGCTTATTACGGATATGCCGAAATAATCGAGCTTTCTTGTGTAAGCTTAAAATTGGAAAAATACTTTTTGCTTTAACCCAAGCCTGCGCCTGATTACCATATAGATTCGTTTCACGTACCCATGCAATATGGTGTGCTGGCATTTGCATCCATTGGCTATCGTTAAAAGTGAGACGTTGAAACTGTTCGTTGAGACGCTCGACATGAAATGCCCCCTCACCCAAATCAGTCAATTGCTGAGTGAGAGAACCAGATGCATACAACCATTTTTTTAATTCAGCTGGGATCTCTCGCCCCTTAATTCTGTTTGGTCGTAAATTTCGCATGCTTGGCTCACTAAAAACATCGCAACTAGTTTACATGAATTTCTTTGAAAAAAGCGTATGACTTTCAATTGAATCAAAAACATAAAAAAAGCTCGCCGAAGCGAGCTTTTTTAAACTAGATGTATTACAGGCTGTAGTACATATCAAATTCAACAGGGTGAGTAGTCGTATTAAGACGACGTACATCTTCAGTTTTAAGTTCGATATATGCATCAAGCATTTCTTTAGTGAATACACCGCCTTTTAATAAGAACTCGTGATCCGCTTCAAGTGCAGCAATTGCCATTTCTAAGTTATGAGCAACTGTTGGGATTTTTGCTTCTTCTTCAGGAGGAAGGTCATATAAGTTCTTGTCAGCAGCTTCACCTGGATGGATCTTGTTTTGGATACCATCAAGACCAGCCATTAACAATGCAGCAAAACCTAAGTATGGGTTCATTAATGGATCTGGGAAACGTGCTTCGATACGCT
>CAZKJI010000068.1:0-11494 GCA_964553005.1 uncultured Acinetobacter sp.
GATGACCAATTTTCTTGATTTGCTCATTTTCTAAAATTGGTTTGATCTGAGCTAATAATGTTTCACGGTTGAGTTGAACAGGTGCACCTTCATAGTCATGTGCAACAGGTATATAGTAAGCATCATGAGCATCGAATGCGATTGAGAAGCCGACCAACTCAGCAACACGATAATCTAGATGAGTAGTTTCAGTATCAATGGCAAAATGATCAGCATGCTGTATACGTTGAAATAAAGCATCCCAAGCATCTTGGGTTAATACAGTGTGATAGGTTGCAGTTCCGAGTTGATCATCTTGACTAGAAAGGTTGGCATGATCCTCAGTGATCACTTGCTCAACTTTCTGTTCGGCTTTGACAATACTTTGAGATGTTTGTTGGTAAGCCGAATTATTTGGATTGTTGGGATGGTCTAAAGATTGTAATTGGTTACGGAATTCTAGTTCTGTATAGAGGTCACGTAATTGATCTACATTTGGATTGCTTAGTTTTAAATCATGCCAATCTAAAGCTAAATCTAGATCACAGACAATACTGGCCAGTTGATGGTCAATCTTAATATTCTCTAAATTGTCTTTAATATTTTGGCTGATTTTGCCTTTCAGTTGATCAACATTGGCAATAATATTATTTAATGAACCATATTCAGTCAGTAGTTTTGCGGCAGTTTTTGCACCGACACCTGGCACTCCCATAATACCGTCAGAAGCATCTCCCATCAGGGTGAGATAATCAATAATTTGATGTGGATGTACCCCAAATTTTTCTAGTACCCCAGCTTCATCTAACACACGTTCTTTAAAACTATCTTCGAGTTTAACGTGTTCATTAACCAACTGTGCCATGTCTTTGTCACCTGTTGAGATTAAGACATGGTGGCCTTCAGCCAATGCACGTTTAGTGAGTGTGCCAATAATATCATCGGCTTCTGCACCCGGAAGACTATACAGAGGAATTCCTTGAGCTTTGATCAATGCATGTAGATAGGGAATTTGTTGAGATAATTCCTCAGGCATGCTTGGGCGATCACCTTTATAAATGGGTGATAATTTATGGCGAAAAGTTGGTTCTGGTGTATCAAAAATCACAGCCATATGAGTAGGCTGAGTACGACGCATTAACTTTTGAATTGCTGAAATTGCGCCACGGATTGCGTTGGTGTGTAAACCTGTAGAGGTTGTTAATGGCGGTAAAGCGTGAAAAGCACGAAATAAAAAATAAGACCCGTCAACCAAGACAAAAGGTGGCATTATGCAAATCCTTATTATGAACTAAATGTTATTTTACGTGAAAAAGTAGTGGCTGTCCTTGTTGTCTTGTAGAGCAGTGGCAAACTGTGTCGCATTAAATAATTGCAGTATTTTGTATGTAAAAATGGCTGCTTATCCAGTGATCAAGTAAGATAGCCTCAATGAAGCTGTGATAATTGATATAAGCCCATGTATAAAAAAGACAAACAGGGAATGGTCATGGTTCTGGCTGCCTTGACTGTGTTGCTCGCCAGTGCAATCGCATTTCAATGGCAGGGGACGATTATTGCCGCTGCGATTGGACTGACCGTTGTTATTGTACACATCCTTTCCGAAATTCATCAGCGTTTGCTTCAACTTGAGCAGGCGGCACCCAGCTATTTTGCCCAGTCTGCTGGTATTGGAATGCAACGGATCGTGATTTATGGCGCGGCACTGGTTGCACTTTTTGCCTATGCAAATACATGGATGTGGCTGGCAGGTGGTGCGTTGCTGGTGCTTATGCTGTGTCTGATTCAAACCATCAGTGCCTTTCAAACACGGTTGCTTCATCTGGAACAATATACAAATGCCGAGCCGAAAACAGAAGTTTTAAGCAATATTCAAGATATTGAGATTGGTCAGGTTGCCCCACCAAATTCTCCAGCCCTTGAACCACAGCATCCAGCGTGGATGCAGGCCAATGTCGCAGCAACTCCAAATATGGATATTCAGGATTCCATAGCCAACAACAATCCACCCACAGCGAAAGAACAGGCTTGGTGGCAACCTGCATTCGACTGGATGATGCATGGCAATCCCATTTTACGCGTTGCAGTTGCAATATTAATGGTTGGCGTGGTGTTACTGTTACGCTTTGCTAGCGAGCATTGGCAATTAAGCTTGGGGGTAAAACTGAGTTTTATTGCTATTGCTGGTGTTATCACGACCATTGCAGGTTATTTACTACAAAAGAAAAACCAATTATTTGCTGTAGCTTTACAAGGCGTGGGTTTAGCAGTCGTTTTTTTGACCTTGATTTTCTCTCATCACTTCGCCGTGATTGCTAGCTTAATTACAGCGAGTATTTTATTTGTAATTCTATTATTAGCGACGGTCTATCTCAGTTTAAAACAACAAGCCCTGTACTTGGCAATGCTGGCTTTGAGCATGGCCTATCTTGCACCATTGCTGATTCCGCAGAATCATCCTGATGTGATTTTCTTATTTGGCTATTACTTTGTAATTAATTTAGCTGTTGCGGCGGTTAATTTTATTCAGCCGTGGAAAATTTTGCATCAAATCGCATTTTTTGCCACCATGTTTATTGGTGGGGCAGTGATTGGAATTTATGCCAAGACCCAGCAATTTACTATACTGGACTGGATTTTATGGTTGCATATCGCACTGTTTATCTGGCTTAGTGTCCGTTATAGCCAGTTGATGTTGCGGGCTCAAAATCAGGACTTGAATTTAAATCAGAACACAGGACAGAAAACTCAACGTTTGCAACCTATTCTGGATGTAGGGCTGATTTTTAGCGTGCCTGTACTGGGCTTCTCACTACATGCCTACCTGATGCATAACTCCACCCAAGCGCTGACCTGGGGCGCGGTTGCTCTGGCAATGGTCTATATTGCATTAAATCTCTGGATTAAACGGCAGCATCCACAACTTTCCATCTTGGCAAAAAGTTTCTTTATTCTTGCCGTAGTTTTTGTTGCCCTGATTTTTCCATTGGCAAAAGGAGCGCACTGGACTTCAACGGGTTGGGTGATTCAAGGTACAGCATTAATTGTCTGGGGAGTAACTGAACGTTATCGTTTAAGTCGCTATGTGGGTGTTGTATTGGTGCTGTTAAGTTCAGTAGCACTCATTTTCCAAGTTTGGTCAAATGACCACTTTCCGATACTCAGTACAGTCATCTATGCAATCGCTCAGTTTATTTCAGCTTACTATTTATTAAATTATCAACAAGTTGAAAAGTATTTTAGTGCTCGAATGCTCAGTGGAATTTTCCTTGCGCTTGGCCTGTATGCAGGTGCAGTCGCTGGCGTTGAGTTGATGCAGTGGCGGCAATATGGACTGAGTTCTTATTTAGCGATTGCAGTGGGTTTATTCACTTTATTTAATGTGTTTATACAGTTTAAATCAAAATTAGAGTGGGATAATGTCAAACTAATTTTAATCGGAGGATTACTATGTTTGATCTATGGCGAAAGTTTTGCGATTGAAATTTATACTCAACACCAGTGGCAGAGTATCTTACAACAAAGTTGTTTTATGGTTGCTGCATTCGGGTTGGTATTTATTTTAACAACGATTGCGGATTACAAAAAACATCTAAGTCTATGGTCAACCTTATTATGGTTAGGCTCAGCCAGTATGGGCCTGGCAATTTTTCCAATCTTACCATTGGTTGGTTTGGCAATATTACCAATTGGTTATCATATTGCCTTTATGCGAAAAGATTCTGAAATCTTGGTACAAATACCTGTGATCGGTTTAAATCTGATTTGGTTAATGTTGATTAGCTTAGATTACTATTCTGCTGAGCATTATTATCTCTTGCCAATTTTAAACTATACAGATGCAACTTCTTTATTTATGTTGGCAGCCGTGTTATGGACGATTTATCAACGGCAAATGATGATTCCACCAGAACTTAGAGCAGGCGTAAAGATCACCACCATTTTAATTGGTTTATTGGTGTTGAGCAGCGTGGTGGTGCGTGCCATGCATCATTATCTGGGTGCGCCATTGTGGGGATTGGACATTTGGTCAAATGGTGATGTGCAACTCAGCCTGACTTTATTATGGGTGATTCTGGCATTTATCCTGATGACTTTTTCCAGTCGCCGTCATATTCGCCAAATCTGGTTTGTGGGTGCTGCGTTGTTGGGTATTGTGGTGGCTAAATTATTACTGCTGGACTTATCGCAAAGCGGCACGTTGACACGCGTGATCTCGTTTATTGGTTCGGGTGCGGTCATGCTGGTGATTGCCTATCTTGCACCGCTACCACCTGCGCTTGAGGAAAATCAGAAAGAGAGTTAATCAACTCTCTTTCTGCTCTTTTTTAAGTTCTTTCTGATGGGCATATTGATCAAGCTCATCATCATCAAGTGGGATAGGTCGGTCAATCAAGCCCATTTTCGGTACAGGAATCTCAATTTGATTTTCTAAGAAACCATTGCGTACACGTTCTTGCATTTCATCGCGAACTTTCAATGCATTTTCCTGTCTACACCATACCGCAAAGAGAAGTTCAATCGATGACTCCCTAAATGCTGTTACAGTAACGGTTGCTTTCGGATCATCCATGACCAAAGGATATTTAGCGGCAACATCTAAAAGTACTTGTCGTACTTTGATAATGTCTTCATGAAAATTAATCGCCAGCGTGATGGGAATACGCCGTATTGGGTATTTTGACAAATTCATGACGGGTGTTCGAATCAATTGTTCGTTTGGTAGGCGAATATACACATTATCTAGTGTCAGCAATTTAACTGAGAGGAGGTCAATTGAAATGACTTGTCCTTCAATCGTTTGTCCGCGAATTAAGGTAATCTGAATCGTATCACCCACTTCAAATGAACCTTCGCCGATCAAAAATAAACCACTGATCAAGTTGGTGGCTGAAGTTTGTGAGGCAAAACCCAGTGCCACGGTTAAAATCCCTGCTGCACCGAGGAAAACGCTCAGTTTAAAACCTGCTTCCCTTAAACTGGTCATGATGAACAGCAGGAAAATAAAATAGAAAATCCCCCTGCGCCACAATAAACGCTGGTGAGCATCTAAGCGGTTACCAACGGTACGGATAAAGGTGTTTGAAACCAGACGTGCGATCAGGAAACCAATAAAGCACAAGATAATGGCAACCAGAATTTCACTCAACCGATCAAGATTAATACCTGTGAATATGCTTTTCAGGGTGTCGGTCAGGTTATTAGCCACATCTTTGGGAATGCTGGTTTCTGCCATAAAAACCTCTTAAAAGAATGAATCGAACATATTGAACAATGTGCTGCCAGGCGCACGAGGAGGATGTACATAAATCACTTCATCCGCTTGAGTTGGGGTTCTATTCTCAATCCGAATACGTGCTGGATGATCCATACCTTCATAATAGACTTTGATTTGTGAAGTCCATAAACGACCTGTACTTTCACTATAGAAAAGGGGAAGCGCGGGCACGGGCACATTCATACGGTCAAAACGCAGTTGATGCTGACTGGTATTATGAAACTCAATCGGGGTGACAGCACGGAATGCACGCGGTTTGAGCAGATTTAAGTCGGTACGACCATCCACTGAGGTGGCATAACAAATTTCACCATGCTGAGGGTCTTTTCCAAACCAGGTATCTTTCGGTTGAATCACAGGAATATCAAATAAAGGCTCAGTCAATCCCTCAACCAGACCTGCAATCCATAGGGGCGTACTGATATATAAGGTTCCACGTTGGCCTGCTGGTATATAAATTGGGTCAACGGGTTTAATCACTACAGAGCGATCTGCCAAACGTGGCATTAAGTGAAATGTACTTTGGGTGTTATGGAACATATAACGTTCAATCTTTGCGGGGTGGGGCATTGCAAACTCAGTATCGCTCAGCATTTTCCATTGCTGTTCATAGTCATGCTGGCATTGCGGACGATGATATTCCAGTCGCCATTCCTTAATTCCACGGGTCAGGCGGAATAACAGTGAACCGAATTGCCAGGCCTTGACCTGCTGAATTTCAAATTGTTGTTCTCCCCACCATTTCAAAATGGTGGAATGGGGCGGCTGATATTGCTGCTCTGGATATAGATTATTTTGAGACAAGATGCAAAATTCCTGTGTGAGTATGTGAAAACAGACTTCACGCTGTAACTCGCTTAGAGTACACTCAAGCATCTTTTTTATCATTATTTGTATGATGCAAATACTTAAACAAATACAAATTCCTTATAGTTTTGCCAAAAGACATGGCGTTTTGTTACGTTACGAGGGTGATCAGGCCTTTATTGTGCGACGCAAAGATACTGCGCGGATTGCCTTGCAGGAAGCGCGTCGAATTTTGGGGAAATCTGCCCACGATCAATTGTGTAGCGATCAAGAGTTTCATGCCCTGCTCAGTTCCAGCTATGCAGGTGATACAGGTGAGTCACAACAGGTTGCGGCGGGTCTGGAAGACCATCCAGATTTGCTCAGTCTGGCTGATCAGGTGCCTGAAGCCGAAGACCTGATGGATCAGGAGGATGATGCGCCAATTGTTCGCCTGATTAATGCGCTATTGTCAGAAGCGATTCGTGTCAGTGCATCCGATATTCATATAGAAGCTTTTGAGAAAAAACTTTCGGTACGTTTACGGGTGGATGGTCAACTGCGTGAAATCGTACAGCCACGCCGTGAACTTGCGCCGTTATTGGTATCCCGTATTAAAGTCATGGCAAAACTGGATATTGCTGAAAAACGTATTCCCCAAGATGGGCGTATTTCACTGCGTTTGGCGGGTCGAGAAGTCGATGTGCGTGTTTCCACCTTGCCATCTTCACATGGTGAACGTGTGGTGATGCGTTTGCTGGATAAGCAGGCTGGGCGTTTGAACATGACCCATTTGGGTTTAATGCAAAATGACTATGAGCGTCTGACCCAACTGGTACATCGTCCGCATGGCATTATTCTGGTGACGGGGCCGACAGGTTCAGGGAAAACCACCACACTGTATGCGGCCTTGTCTGACCTGAATGACAATACCCGCAATATCCTGACGGCCGAAGATCCGATTGAATATCAATTGGAAGGGATCGGTCAAACGCAGGTCAATACTAAAGTTGATATGACCTTTGCACGTGCATTAAAAGCGATGCTACGCCAAGATCCAGATGTGGTAATGGTCGGTGAGATTCGTGATCTTGAAACTGCTGAAATTGCGGTACAAGCATCTTTAACAGGGCACTTGGTGTTATCTACGCTGCATACCAATACCGCGATTGGTGCGGTAACACGTTTAAAAGATATGGGGATTGAACCATTCTTGTTGGCAAGTTCTTTGATTGGTTTGATTGCACAGCGTTTAGTGCGTACCTTGTGTCCACATTGTGTGACATGGCGTAAGGCCGATGATTTTGAACGACAGGTTTTCCAGCATTTAGATGTGGATCAACACATGGAATTGCCTGAACCTAAAGGGTGTGAGCAATGCTCTCATGTCGGCTTTAGTGGCCGAACTGCAATCTATGAAATCGTACCTGTGGATGAATCTTTGCGTCGTTTGGTTCATGGCAATGCGGCTGAATATGAACTGGAAAACCATGCTCGCTGTTACGCAGGTTCAATTCGGGATGATGGCTTAAGAAAAGTCTTGGCTGGTAAAACCACACTGGAAGAAGTGTTGAGAGTGACCAATCAAAGTGAAGAGGTTTAGGAATAGGTCGTAGACGGTACTTAAATATGTCAATCAAACACTTAAAAACAGAAATACTTTCCTGTTTACGAACATTAAAAGGAAGTGGAAAATTCGCCAGTATACAACGTCACGATTTCATATTACCTGGTTTACACGTTGAGGGAGTTGGGGAAATTTCATTCCCTCTACATGAAATACACGCGAAAGCATTATTATGCGTTGCAGAACAAGCACCTTTTGGTAAAGGTAGTGAAACGATTGTTGATACACAGGTGAGACGTACACAGCAAATTGATGCAGCACAATTTCAATTTGCCAATCCACAATGGCAGCGTTTCTTAGATCAGCAACTTGAACAGATAAAAACTGATTTAGGTCTAAAAGATTATACCATTACAGCAAGCCCTTATAAATTATTGGTTTATCAAACGGGAGATTTCTTTTTATCCCACAAAGACGCTGAAAAAGAAAAAGGCATGTTTGGCTCACTGATTATCAATCTTCCCTCTCATTATACTGGAGGTGAGTTATCCATTCAGTTTGATGGTGAAGAAATCATTGCTGATTTTGCACAGGATGCGGCAAACTATACAATAAACTGTGCTGCATTTTATGCAGATTGTGACCATGAGATCAAACCGCTGACATCAGGCTATCGGATATGTTTGGTCTATAATCTGATACAACAAAAAACAGCCCCTAAAATTGAATTACATTCCATGAGCCAATATGTTGATCATTTGGTTGATATTTTTCAACGTTACCCATCAGATCAACCTTATATCACTTTATTGGGACACCAATATACCCCTGAAAATTTTGCCTATCATGCTTTAAAATTAAATGATCGCTATAAAGCGGATGTTTTACTCAAAGCTGCCAAGAAAATGGGCTATTACGCTAAACTCTGTTTGGTCACTGCCTATCAATCAGGAACGCCTGTTGATGATGGCTATAATTATAGCTATGGGGAAGAGGGTGGTGATGAAAATGCAGAAATGGATGAAATCCATGATGAATCTTTAGATATTGAGAATTGGCTTGATAATGAATATCCTGCTTTAAGCCATATTCACTTTGAAGAAAATGATTTAATCACCTCATTTGCAGTGGATGAGGGTGAACCAATTGTGAAAGAATCTACAGGGTTTATGGGAAATTACGGGCCTGATTTAACACATTGGTATCATCATGCTGCAGTGGTGATTTGGTCTCCTGAACAAAATGCGCAATTACTGGCACAGCAAGATGTTGCAACTCAACTGAGCTGGATGGCATATTTTACTCAAAATCAAATGGTATCCAAGCTGGAAATTGCAGCGATCAATCAACAACTGGATCATGGATTTGGTGATCGTTACCGTCAACCCGACCATTTCAATGCCGTTGTAGATTGGCTTATTTGGCAAAATCATCAAGCTTTTCTCAATAACATTGAATATGAATACTTGCAGTTATTATTTACTCGGATTGATGCAGAATATTGGCAAAAGCTTTTGGATTGGTTGCCTCAAAATGAGCATGTGCAATTTTTTGAAAAAATAACCACAGAAATTTATCCTAGCCTTTTAGAAAAACTCTTGGCAGTGTTCTGTGTATTGCTGTGTGATACGAAATATGCTGAATTAATTCAAATACAGATGGAGCTGTTGCCAATCTATTGGGCAAAATTACCACGCTCTGGTTCAATACAATTGAGCAGTTCCGCACTTACACATTTATTTGCACTAGATGCTCAATTGTCACCCAATCAGGCTTGGATTGATCGTATCAGTCAGGCAATGATTACGCATCTTGACTGGAAATATATTCATCAGACACTTGTTCCGCAACTACTGAAAAACCAGAGTATAGGTAAAATTCATGCAAAATTAATGGATTACTGTCAGCAATATTTGCAACAACGTGTAGATCAACCACCCCAGCCACCTAAAGATTGGCAACGTGCTTTACCTGATACCCAAAATAATGTACAGGTTTGGCAGATGCTTGCAGACTTTATGCAATCAGCGACAGAAGAAATTTTTGATTATCGGAAAAACCAAGCTGAGCGAACACTGGTTGAAAATGCCATTCGTAATACAACGGTTGATCTTGCGATGGAAACCATACGCAAAGGTTCGCCACACACATTAAGGTTAATGAAAACGCAAGCGAGTTATGAGCGTCTGCTCAGAAATTGGGAACAGGATGTATGGTTATTGCGTAAGATTAAGTCAAAATCTACGTCATAATGAATCTGGCAAGATTGGTTAGATCGATCATCTAACCAATCTTATGGTTTCTCGTATTATTTTGAGTACTTCAAAATCGCATCTTAAAGATATCGTCAAAATCAATCATTTTTCTGCTGAGTCGGCGGCTCTAACAACGTTGATGGCGGTACGCCCAAAGTTTGAAAAAGTTGATTATTATGATCAGATATTTACCATATGCACATATTTTGCCTTAGCTAAGCTTTATGATGTGTTTAGTAATTGATTAATCTGCGATGCTGCATAAGTGGCATGGAAAGGCGAATGCTATTCTGTTCATCAAGGTCAAAAGCATTGGTAATTAGTCCATGTCCCTCCGTGTTTATCATCTGTAAAAGCTGCCCACGACTATCCGTAATCCCTGCATGCCCCCAAGTTTGACGCTGTTCCCCATGCCAGCCTTGCTGTGCCGCACCAAGAACAAAACACTGGCTATCCATGGCACGTGCCTGTAGCAGCAGTTGCCAGTGCAGTTTGCCTGTGGTGTAGGTAAATGCGGCAGGAGCGGTCAGGATATTTGCTCCTTTGGTGCGTAACATCAACGAAAGTTCTGGAAAACGCAGGTCATAACACACCATCAGTCCGATATTGCCAAAAGGTGTTTTGGCAACTACAACTTCATCACCAGGTTCAAAGAATCTTGATTCCTGATAACCACCGACAGCATCACTGACCTGAACGTCAAATAAATGGATTTTGTCATAACGCGCTTCAGTTCTTTCAGGGCTAATGCATAAACTGACGGTTCTAACTCGACCATCATCAATGATTGAACCATCAGGACGAAACGGGCAAGGGAGGGTACCTGCGATAATCCAGATTTGATAACGATGAGCCAATTGTTCCAATCGTTGTTGGATGCTCTCGAATTGTGCTGCTGTCTCGCGTTGCTTACCTGCGGCAAAACAGACAAAATTTTCAGGGAAGACAATCAATTCAGCATTTTGAGCCTTGCTTTGCTGAATCAATGATTCAATGACAGTGAAATTCGCCTCAATATCATCTTGGGAATTCATTTGTACAACAGAAAGCAGGCTCATATAGATACCACAATATTAGGAGACAACGATCAGGCGTTTTGTTTTTGGGTATCCTGATTTAAACAATCCTGTTCTTTTTGCAACTGCTTGACCAGTGGTTCAAACATATTCTGATTGTTTTCATTCAGGTGCATCAAGGTCTTATGTGCGTCCAGTACTGTATTCAACATTGCACTGTGTGTCACAAGTTCTTCTGTTAGCTCCAGGGTGCATACATTAGGATCGCCGCAGTAATTCAGGATCACAAAAACCTGCCCCAGCCCCATGCTATTGGCCAGAGTGGTAATATCTGGATTGGTTGAAAGCATGACCGCCTGTATGTGGTGGACCTGTTTAAGCTTAAGCCCCAGTTTTGCAAGTACACCCAGAACAGTACTGTCAATAAACGTAGTCTGGGTTAAGTCAACGATTGCACCAACAACATTTTGCTGTTGTTCAATCTTGTTGAGTAGCTTGTCCAGACTTATACAAGAGTGGGCACGCACTTCGCCAATAAGCTTGAAAATATGCGTTCCGTTCAAACTTGCATATTCAACATGACCTGTTGACATATAAATGCCATTTTCAGAGA